>JBBRGM010000571.1:0-3023 GCA_038240725.1 Burkholderiales bacterium
AAGCGGTTCGTCGAGCAGCAGCAGCGCCGGCTGTTGAATCAACGCACGCGCCAGTGCAACACGCTGGCGCTGGCCACCGGATAAATTGCGCGGATAGCTGCGCGCGAGCGGCTGCAGCTCGAACAACTCGAGAAATTGCGCGAGCCGATCGTCGATATTGCTTTTCGTGCTGCCGTGCGAGCGCGCAGCGAGACTGAACGCGACGTTCTCGACGACCGTCAGATGCGGGAACAACGCGTAATCCTGAAACACGAAGCCGACGTTGCGCTCCTGCGGTGTGAGATCGACCTTCGCGGTCGAGTCGAACCACACGCGATCGCCGATTTGAATGAGCCCTTCATCCGGGTGGATCAAGCCGGCGAGGCATTGCAAGGTCACGCTCTTGCCCGAGCCCGACGCACCGAATACGACGATACGCTCGTGCTCGGCATCGAAGCTCACGTGCAACTGGAACTCGCGTCCGTGCGCGCGCAACGTCTTGCGAATGTCGACGCGAACTTTCATTTCGTTTGTGTCACTCGGCGATGCGCGGGCAGCATCAGAATTTCGGCTCGAGCAAGCGGCCCGACGCCACCAGAATAGTCACGCACACGACCGAGGTGAGCAGCACCAGAAAATTCGCGAGATCGTCCTGCCCGGCCTGCACGGCGTCGTATACGGCGAGCGATAACGTCTGCGTCTTGCCGGGAATGTTGCCGGCGACCATCAGCGTCGCGCCGAATTCGCCCATCGCACGTGCAAACGCGAGCATGGTGCCGGCGAGAATGCCTCGCCATGCGAGCGGCACCGTTACGCGAACGAACACGCGGAGCTCGGATGCGCCGAGCGTGCGCGCGGCATTTTCCAGATGACGATCGACGCCTTCGAACGCCGCCCGCGCAGATTTGTAGATGAGCGGGAAGGCCACCACCGCGGAGGCCAGGACCGCGCCTTGCCAGGTGAACATCAAGCTGATACCCAAGGTGTCGTGCAGCCACTGTCCGATCCAGCCGCGGCGCCCGACCAGCACGATCAAGTAATAGCCGAGCACGGTGGGCGGCATCACCAGCGGCAGCGTGCAAATTGCATCGAGTATCGCGCGGCCGTAGAACGCGTGCCGGGCAAACAGAAACGCCAGGCCCGCGCCGATGATGAGCGCAGCGAGCGTGGCAAAGCTTGCGACCTTCAGGGTGAGCAGTAACGGGACGAGCGCCTGGCCGAACATCGAGTCCTCAATAACCGGACCCGGCCGGCTGCCCTACGGCGCTCGCGTACGAGCGATCAGTCGACGCCGATCATCACGCTGCTCGCCTTGATGAGGGCATATACCGACATGCCTTCTTTCAAATCGAGGTCTCGCGCGGAAGAATCGGTGATGACGGATACGATCTCGACACCGGGCGCCACATGGATCGAGACTTCCGCCCCGACGGGTCCATGTACGATTTTGGTGATCTTGCCTTGCAAACGATTGCGAGCGCTGATTTTCATCTCAATCTCCTTTGACCACAAGTCATGCGGCATGCATTCGTCAGATCATCCGCCGGCGCGTCCCGATCGATTGCGCCGAGGCGCGTGCTGACCTCAAGGCTTCGCTGCCGCTTGGAAGCCGTACTTCGAGAGAATTTTCTGTCCGGCATCGGAGCGCACATACGCGATGAACGCGAGCGCGCGATTCTCGCTGCCGTACCCTTTCACCGCGGCGATAGGATAGACGATCGGCGTTTCAGTCGGCACCTGCTCGACGGTGCGAACCGGCACCGGCGAGACGCTCGCGTCGGTTAGATAGACGAAGCCCGCCTGCACTTCGCCGCGAAACACGTAGTCGAGGCTTTGTCGCACGTTTTGCGTATATACGAACTTCGGCGTGAGTTGCGACCACAGGCCGGCTTTTTCGAGCGCAGCTTTCGCATAACGGCCGACCGGTACGCTGTCGGGATTGCCCAGCGCGATGCGTTCTACTTCAGGCTTGCCGAGATCGGCGAGGCTCTCGATCGTCACCGTCGATTGCGCCGGCGCGACCAGCAGCAGTCGATTGACCGCGAAGTCGGCGCGCGAGTCGCGAAAAATAAGATTTTGTTTGCCCGCACGGTCCATCGTTTCCTGATCGGCTGCTGCAAACACATCCACCGGAGCGCCACGCGCGATCTGCTGCAGCAGCTGACCGGACGCGCCGAAGTTGAACAAGATGCGAATTCCCGGCTTGTCCTTCTCGTAGCTCTTGCCGATTTCCTGAAATGCGTTGGTCAGGCTCGATGCGGCAGACACCATCAAATCCGCCGCAGCGGCAATCGATGCGATCGACAGCGACGCCGTGAATACGATCGCGCGCGCAAATGCGCCGCTGGCGATCCGCGCTGCGCTAGAAATCGATTTGCGCGCGTGTGGTGATGGCGTTCTCATAGTCTGTGCTTTTTCCGTTGACGACCACCGGAGTATCGAACTTCGTGTGGATCAGATTCAAAACGATGCGGGTATACAGATTGGGCTGCCACTTGAGTCCCAGGGTCAGCGCCTGCGCCTTGTTAGTACCTTGCGTGATATTAGGGAAATTCGCGCTGGTGCCGGTGCGGCCGGTGTTCACCGGATTGCCTGCGTTGAAGCTGGAACCATCGAACCAGCTGTAGCGCGCACTGAGCTCCCACAAGCCCCACGCGCCCGCTTCGCCCCATGCGAAATTGTTGCGCGGACGCGGCCGGACGAACGTGCCTTCTCGATAGAAATCCGAGTAGGACTCGCCGGTCAGCATCCAACCCACCGTCACGTAAGCTGCCTTCAGGGTCCGCTCGAAGTCGACCGGCGCCCCGGGCGAGCTGCTGGTGCCCGAGTAGCGCACGTCCGCGTAGTCGCCCTGAATCTTGTACGACTTATAGGCGAGCGCGCCTTCCCAATCGACGATCGTACGGTTGATGTTGCTCACGTTGGCCCCGGCTGAATCGAACGCTGCCGGAATGAAGAAAGTCAGCCCGCGCGCTTCGGTCTGAACGGTGGATGCGCGATACGGATTCGTCGGACTGTTCACCGCACTGCCGCGTTTGTAGGTG
>JBBRGM010000572.1:0-3020 GCA_038240725.1 Burkholderiales bacterium
GGCACTTCCATAGTCGCCTTGTCGCTTTCCAGCGTGACCAGCGAGTCTTCAGCTTTGATGCTATCCCCGACCTTGACGAGCACTTCGATGACCGGCACGTCCTTGTAGTCGCCGATATCCGGAACGAGGACTTCCTTGATTGCTCCCAACGTATTCTCCCGTTATTGTTTTCGCGCCCGTTTGCCTAGACCGACGGCGGGTAAGGTTTTTCCGGATCGATGCCGTACTTCGCGATTGCCGCTTTCACCGTCGATGCCGGCACGGTCCCGTCATCTGCAAGCGCCTTCAGCGCGGCGACGGCGACGTAGTTGCGGTCGACCTCGAAGTGTTTGCGCAATTGTTTGCGGAAGTCGCTGCGCCCGTAACCGTCGGTACCCAGGACACGATAGGTACGCTTCATAAACGGCCGGATCTGATCGGCAAATGCTTCGATGTAATCAGTGGCTGCGACTGCCGGACCCTTGCGACCATCGAGCGATTGCTCGACGAAACTCTTACGCTGCGGCGCCTCTGGATGCAGCATGTTCCAGCGCTCGACCTGCATACCTTCGCGGCGCAGCTCGGTGAAGCTCGGGCAGCTCCAGATGTCTGCAATGACGCCGAAGTCTCTCTTCAGCATATCTGCCGCGGCGATCACTTCGCGCAGGATGGTGCCGCTGCCCAGCAACTGTACGCGCGGCGCCTTGTTATCGCCCTGGCCCTCCGAGAACAGATACATGCCCTTCAAGATCGCCGGCTCCGCACCCGCCGGCATTGCGGGATGCGTGTAGTTCTCGTTCATGACGGTGATGTAATAGAAGACATCTTCCTGCTCGCTGTACATGCGGCGCAGGCCGTCTTGAATGATGACTGCCAGCTCATAGCTGAACGTCGGATCGTACGAAACGCAGTTCGGCACGGTGGACGACAAGATTTGGCTGTGGCCATCTTCATGCTGCAGGCCTTCGCCATTCAATGTGGTGCGACCTGCGGTTCCACCAAGCAAAAATCCGCGAGCACGACTGTCGCCTGCTGCCCAGATCAAATCGCCGACGCGCTGAAATCCGAACATCGAATAGAAGATGTAGAACGGGATCATCGACATCCCGTGCGTGCTGTACGAAGTGCCCGCAGCGATCCAGTCGCACAATCCGCCGGCCTCGTTGATGCCTTCCTGCAGAATTTGTCCGGTCTTGTCTTCCTTGTAATACATCAACTGATCAGCATCCTGCGGGGTATAGAGCTGACCCGCCGGTGAGTAGATACCAAGCTGACGGAACATACCTTCCATGCCGAACGTGCGCGATTCGTCCGGGACGATCGGCACGACTAATTTGCCGACCTTCTTATCCCGGATAATGATGTTCAACGCTCGCACGAACGCCATCGAGGTTGACATCTCGCGCTCTTCGCTACCTTTGAGCAGCGTCTCGAATGCCGATAGTGCGGGCACTTCCAGCGGCTGCGCTTTCTGCCGGCGCTGCGGCACCGAACCGCCCAACGCCTGCACGCGTTCCTTCAAATACTGCATCTCGGCGCTGTCTTCCGCAGGCTTGTAGAACGGCACCTCTTCGAGCTTGCTTTCGTGCACCGGAATATTGAAGCGATCGCGGAACGCGCGAATCGAAGTCGTTCCCATCTTCTTTTGCTGGTGCGTGATGTTCTGGCCTTCACCAGCCTCGCCCATCCCATAGCCTTTGATCGTCTTCGCCAAAATGACCGTCGGTTGCCCCTTGTGCTTTACCGCGGACGCATAGGCTGCATAGACCTTGTGCGGATCGTGGCCGCCGCGATTCAAACGCCAGATGTCGTCGTCCGACATGCTGGCGACCATCTCGAGGAGCTCCGGATATTTTCCGAAGAAATGCTTGCGGACGTAGGCGCCGTCTTTCGACTTGAACACTTGATATTCGCCATCGACCGCCTCTTCCATGCGTCGCAGCAGCAGGCCGTTCTTGTCCTTGGCGATCAGCGGATCCCAGTACGAGCCCCAGATGACCTTGATGACGTTCCAGCCGGCGCCGCGGAATTCGCCTTCGAGCTCCTGGATGATCTTGCCGTTGCCGCGCACCGGTCCGTCGAGACGCTGCAGGTTGCAGTTCACCACGAACACCAGATTGTCGAGCCGCTCGCGCGCCGCCAAGCCGATTGCGCCGAGCGATTCCGGCTCGTCCATTTCGCCGTCGCCCATGAACGCCCAGACCTTGCGCCCTTCGGTCTGCTGCAGGCTGCGATCCTGCAGATACTTCATGAAACGCGCCTGATAAATCGCCATGATCGGCCCGAGGCCCATCGACACCGTCGGAAATTGCCAAAACGTCGGCATCAACCACGGATGCGGATACGACGGCAAACCTTTGCCGTCTACTTCCTGGCGGAAATTGTTCAGCTGCGTTTCGTCGATGCGGCCTTCCAGATACGCGCGCGCGTAGACGCCCGGCGATGAATGGCCTTGAAAGAAAATCAGATCACCGCCGTGATCTTTGCTCGGCGCATGCCAGAAATGATTGAAGCCGACGTCGTACAGCGTAGCCGCCGACGCGAAGCTCGCAATGTGGCCGCCGAGATCCGAGGAAACTTTGTTGGCGCGCACAACCATCGCCATCGCATTCCAGCGCACATAAGACCGCAGCTTGTGCTCGAGCTCGTGGTTGCCGGGTGAGCGCTCCTCCTGCCCGGGCGGGATCGTGTTGATGTACGCGGTCTTCGCACTGTACGGAAGATAGGCGCCCGAACGGCGCGCCTTATCGATCAGCTTTTCGAGAATGTAGTGGGCGCGCTGCGAGCCTTCGTGCTGAAGCACGCCCTCCAGAGCGTCCAGCCATTCCTGGGTCTCTTGCGGATCGGCATCTGGAAGTGGGGACATGTCCATGTTGAAGCCCTCGTGCGGTCAGCGGGCGAACCCTGTCCGCGTGATGTACAGCGAGATGATCTACGTGAAAAGTATACCAGCGAACCGGGCAACCTCACCCTGGCGCCAACGCTGCCGCCGGGCTGCGCTCCGCGTTGGTCACGCCTTCGCGGGCGGGGCGCTGCGGCCC
>JBBRGM010000573.1:0-2991 GCA_038240725.1 Burkholderiales bacterium
AGCTCGCCTTTGTCCACCGTCGGCACCTCCTCGAACAACTTTACCGACCATGGCATGTACTCGACCGTCAAACCATTCGGTGCTGCCGCTACGAGATGCACGTGAAGCTCGGGGAACAGATGACTTACCACCGGCAGATTGAACGCTTCCGCCATGCCCGCGACTTTCATCCAGTTACCGATTCCGCCGACGCGCAACAAGTCGATCATCACGACATCGACCGAGCGCGCCTCGAGCATGTGGCGAAACGGCGTGATGCCGTACACGTACTCGCCGCCCGCCACTGGCGTTGCCAGGGCATCGCTGACACGTGCGATACCGGCGTAGTCGTCGTGCGCGGTCACGTCTTCCCACCAGTAGAAATGGACGTCCTCGAGTCGGCGGCCGATGTCGATGGCCTGGTGCACGCTCCAGCGCTGATTGATGTCGCACATCAGATCGATATCGGGACCGATTGCATCGCGAACCAGGTGCGCGCGTTCGACTTCGATCGCGGGCGAAGTCGCACCTGGCAACGCAAGCTGCATCTTCATTTGACGGAAGCCGCGTTCGATCAATTTCGGCGCCGCTTTGACCACGTGCTCCAAGGTGTATGTGCGCATGAGTGCGCCGCTCGCGTAAGTCGGCACGCGTTGCCGCAAGCCGCCGAGTAAGCTCGCCAGCGGTTGGTCTAGCGCTTTGCCCTTGATATCCCACAACGCCATATCGATAGCGGAGAAAGCCAGCGTGAAAATGCCGCCGGGACCCGCGGAATCGCCCGCTGCGATGTGCAGCTTGCGGCCGATCGCTTCGATCCTCAGCGGATCTTCCCCGATCGTGAGCGCGCCGAGCTGCTCGACTGCCTGCTTCAACGTTGCGGTAAGCGCCGCGCCGAAAAACGTAACGCCGATGCCCTCGATGCCACCGTCCGTGTCGATCTGTACGGTAACGAATTCGCGGAACGGGCCGCCGAAGGCAGGACCGCCGGCAAGTGGTTCGTCAGACGGCAAGCGAATGAGATGCGTTTGAACTCGAGTGATTTTCATGAGAGTGATTTCATGGTGGTGGTGTGAGTGTGTCCGCGGGAACGGGTAGGCGCGTTCGTATGATGCCTCAGACACGAGCAGCGAGACAATGCGCGAAGTGCTACCAGCGAGGCGCGGCTAGTCAGGACGCGTCGAGCTGCGTAGCAAAGACGACATGCAGTTCCCGCAGCTCCGTAATCACCGTGACTTCTTCTGGAATACGAGGGTCGACGCCGTGCCGCTGTAGCGCAAACACCTGCATTCCTGCGGCGAGCCCGGCTTGAATTCCAGGCAAGCTATCCTCGATTACGGCGCACCTCGCAGGCTCCGCATCCATCGCGCGCGCCGCATGCATGAACAAGTCGGGACTCGGCTTCCACGCCTGCAGTTCATACGAGCTGAAAATCCGGTCCACGAAATAAGACAGCAAGCCGGTCAACGAAAGACTCAACTCGATCTTCGCGCGCGGCCCGCTCGACGCAACGCAGAACGGTACCGTTAACGAACGAACGAGGTTGAGTGCGCCTTCGATCGGTTGCAGCCGTTTTCCAAAAGCGGCGGCCATTCGCTCCCTGAGATCCACAACGAAGGATGCCGGCAGCGGCTCGCCGCGCAGCAACTCGAGCTGTTCTACGCAGACGGCCATGTGCGTGCCACGGAAGCGGGCGAGGGCGTCATCGACGGTCAAGCGGATACCGAATTGGTCGACGTACTCGACCAGCACCTCGTTGCCGAGGCGCTCGCTATCGACCAGCGTGCCATCACAGTCGAAGATGACGGCGTCCCAGCGCACCTGCATTAATGTTGCGTTCAGACCGCGTACTTCGCTACCGCTTTTTCATCCCACGCGATGCCTTGGCCCGGCTTGTCCGGCACGATGATGTGGCCGTCTTTGACTGCGAACGGCTCGGCTAGAATCGGATCGGCCCAGTCTTGCCACTCCAGCCAATGCGCGGTGTCGGTGACGCGCATCACGTGCGCCGAGATCTCCGGATACAGATGCGTCGACATGGGAACGCCGGCGGCGCTTGCGATCGCTGCGGCGCGCAGCCAGCCGGTGACGCCGCCGATGCGCATCATGTCCGGCATGACGTAATCGCCGGCGCCGGCGATTAGCGCTTGATACATGAGGCGAGGGCCGTAGAAATTTTCCCCGAGCTGTACCGGCGTTCTCAGCTCGCGCGTGAGCTGCGCGAAGCCGGGAATGTTGTCGTACGTCGTCGGCTCTTCGAACCAGTACAGCTCCTCGTCATCCAGCGCATGGCAGCGGACCAGCGCATCGCCGAGCGAGAGCCCTTGATTGAAATCGACCATCAGCTTGATCGATGAGCCGACTGCTTTGCGGATCGAGGAGATCGCTGCCAGATCGTCGCCGAGCTTGTCGCGCCCAAGTCTGAGCTTGAGCGCGGTGAAGCCGCCCTCTGCGATCAACTCCGCCGCTTCACTCGCCAGAGAGTCAACGGGCGATAGCCATAATCCATTGCTGTTGTATGCGGGCACCGGACCGACGGTGCCGCCGAGAAACACCGCAAGTGGGACGTCAGCGGCTTTCGCTAATGCGTCCCAGATCGCCATATCGATGCCCGACACTGCAATCAGCGACACGCCTTCGCGCCCGACCAGGTGCAGCGACCCGACACCCCGACGATAGCTGTCGAACGGCGCGAGCGGCTGATCTTTTGCGGCTGCCGCAAGGTCCTCGATCGCGGGAATGATGTAGCGCATCGATTGCTTCAGATAAGGTTCGAGATAGCTCTGCCCGACGACGCCTTCGTTGGTGTAGACGTCGATCAAAATTAAAGGCCATTCGGTGAACAGGCCGACGCGGGACATTACCGCACGCTTCAGCGGCACGAGAATCGGTCTGGCGCGAACGCTTTTCAATGTTAGTTGCACTCGGGACACGCGGAATTCTCCTATCGACAATGCCAGTAGTGCGAATAATCGCACACGAACGCGGTCCAGATCTAAGCGTGGGGTTCTGCGT
>JBBRGM010000574.1:0-2984 GCA_038240725.1 Burkholderiales bacterium
GGCTAGAACCCCAAAATGCAGATCCTTTTCCAGAAGAGCCTGGAACTGCTGGCCGAACGGCGTGATGATGAAAAGCACCGCAGTCCATCGAAGCAGGCCTGCAAGCTCGGCAGCATGGAATAGATGGGCAACTGCCGGAGCAGCGGCGGACACGATCAGAAACAGCGCGATTCCGGCGGCCAAGTTGAGCCAAAACAGCGATGACCGCTGGGCCTGGCTCAGGGACTGTTGATAAATGAGCGCATTGCTGATGCCCATGTCCGCATAGCTTTGCGCAAATCCCATGGCGATTTGTGCCATCGCCATCAGCCCGAAATCCTTCGGCGACAGAAAATGCGCAAGCACCGAAAGCTGCGCGAACTGGATGAGAACGGAGGCCGCGCTCGCGGAGGCGCTCCACTTGATTCCAGATACCGCTTTGGCGAAGAGTGACAGACGCGTGTCCTGCGATCGAGCAATCATTTACCGGCTGCGAAGGAGCGTTCGCCAAAGCACGGGCAGCCGTGGCGGGGCCGCGACCCTGCTGCCTATCCGTCCGCGCTTGCGCTGTATACGTAACGGCGGATCAGCCATCTCGATCGTTGCCTTCGCTGATATGTCAACGTCTCGCGGGCAGAGCGGATTGGGGCGCCTACGCGATCGTCAGCGTGGGGATTGCGTCACGCAGTGAACCGTCGGCCACATCCAGCAGTGCGCCGTTGGTACGGATGCTGTGTGCAGCCTCGCTTCACTAACCCACAGCGCGCGAGTCCGCATCACGCGCCAGATACGAACGGCTACTGTACTGCTCCCAGGGCGCGTGCACCTGGAAAGCTCGATAGAAATGCAGGGTTCGCCGGCGATCCATTTCGTACGCCGCCCGCGAAAGCCATAGCGCTGATCTTTTCGAACAACCGATAGTTTTCGTTGAAGAACAACTCGTACCAAAGCAGAAAGCTGATCAGTTTCCAATCGCACCGGGCAGAGGCGCTGCGCGGGATCGCAACAAACGGATTGTCCACGTTCGCGTAGATTACCTCCAGAATGTCCGCGTGGCTGGAATAGAAGTGCTCGATCGGAAACGGAAATCCAAGCTTTCGGCGGCGCCACAAGATCTCCTCCGGAACCATCCCATGCATTGCTTTGCGTAAGATCCATTTATGCCAACCGTCTCTTATCAAATATTGTATGGGCAACTGAAACGCGAACTCCAATACCCGGTAATCGAGAAATGGTGCGCGCACCTCCAGCGGAACGCCCATAAAGCCGCGATCCCCCGACGTCATCCAATAGGGCATTAAGGTCCGAGTCATGTCACTGACGAGCAGCTTCGACAGAAGAGATGGCTGATGAAGTTTCGTGGCCAGCGGCGCCAGCGCGGGATATTTGGGTCGACTCCGCGTGATGCCCAATAATCTCGGAAGCGGCGAGATGAACGGCTGCACGCGGCCGCTCGATTCAGTGTGATGTATCGCATTGGACATGTACTCGCGCACACGGCCCTGCAATAGTAGTTCTCTCTGGCATGCCCCGTAATACTGGCCGTAGCCGGCGAGAACTTCGTCACCCCCTGCACCGTTGACGGACACTTTGAAGCCTTCCGCCCGCATTTGCGCCCAGACCGCCTGATTCGTATAGAGGTTGGGAGAGTGATACGGCTCTTCTTCTAGATAAGTGAAGAGGAGGATATCCACCCAAATGTCGGCAGTAGGCGCATCGATCACGTGGTAGTCGAGCTTCAGAGCGCTTGCCACCATTGCCGCGAACGGTTCTTCGTTCCATTCTTTCTGCGGGAAGCGTACGGTATACGCGCTCACCGGTTGCGACGAAATCTTGGCGCTGAACGCAGCCAAGGTAGACGAGTCGAGGCCCCCGCTGAGCTCTACCGCGACCGGAACGTCCGACCGAAGTCGCAATGCAACCGCGCTCTCTAACAAGTCTCGCAGATGAATCGCCGCTTCATGCGGCGCTAGACTCTTCTCGGATAAGCGCTCGCCCGGCAATGACCAGTAGCGTTGTTCCTTGCCGTGAAGATCGCCGTCCACGTATACGAACGACGCGGGAGGTACCGCCTGAATCCCGTCGAAAAATGTGTCTTGATCGAGATCTTTTTTGCCGTACACCAACCATGTCGCTGCGACACGGCGGTTCACCTTACGCGCTCGATAAACCTCAGGAACCTGCAGGAGTGCTTTGATCTCTGATGCGAAGTAGACCTTGCTGCCCTGCCTGGTCCAGAACAGAGGCTTTTTGCCGATCCGGTCTCTACTGAGCAGCAGTCGGCGCGTCCTGAAGTCGTAAAGCGCAAGCGCCCAGAAACCGTTCAATTTGCTGAAGCAGTGTTCGCCCCAATGTTTGTAGGCCTCTACTAAAACCTCAGTGTCGGTTTGCGTGACGAAGCGAATCCCGGCTTCTGCCGACAACTGAGCGCGCAGCTCGACATAGTTGTAGATCTCCCCGTTGATAACGATGCAGCAAGTGCCGCCCGGATCGACAAAAGGCTGATGTCCATTCGAGGATAAATCGATAATGGACAAGCGACGATGCGCCAGCCCGAGATCCGCTTTGTTCGCTGCAAACTCGGCGTTGCGTGTGCCGCTTACCCTGTTCCAGGTTCCGGACGAGCGCGATATTGCTACATAGCCCTCGTCATCCGGACCGCGGTGGGCGATCGCAGCGCCCATCGAAATCAACTCCGCTAACGCAATCGGACTTCCACTCAAATCTAACACGCCGGCTATGCCGCACATTTATCGGTACTCGTCAGTTCATTCACGATGAAAAGAATGCAGACATCGCGGGCAAGAACGACGATTCCCACGTCGATCAGCGGGTAAGACTGCGGGGCCATAAGCGAGTGCCACCGTACCGAATACCGTCTCGCGCAACACCCGTCGATCATCGCTCAGTTATTTCGGCGTAAGCAAAGGGCAATGCGCAAATTTAGGACGGCGGATTGTAGACCGGTTTGTCTACAGTTGCATTCTCTAAAATGGGTTACGTTT
>JBBRGM010000575.1:0-2978 GCA_038240725.1 Burkholderiales bacterium
GACATCAGTCTTTGCACAGCAGGCTCGGCAAAGATGCGCTCTTTGAAGAACGCCACCGTTTCTGCGATCGTTTCCAGGAAACAAAACGGCTCCGGTTCCAACGCCAGTCCGATCTTGCGGCCGCTGCGTTCACGCACGCGCACCAGATACGCGACGTGACGAATCATGACATCGGTGAACTGCGCGATTTTTTCCGGCGTGTCCATGTGCGGCTTGAATGCACCGGGCACGGTGCTGATGCTGCCTTCGAGGCCGGGCTCATCCGGCAGCAGCTGTACGAGCAGATCGGCGAGCAGATTCGTATAGTCGAGGCGGTCTTCCGCGCGCCAGTCGGGCAGATACGCGCGCTCTTTCACCGGCTCGCCATGAAACGGGCCGTACGGAAATCCGTTCAGCGTGAATACATAAAGGTCATTCGCGTGCAGAAAGGTTTTGAATTCGGCCAGCGTTGCCGGCTGCGCCAGCGCGCGCGCCGCGACGGCGGACAGCCGCAATCCCACACCGAATCCTTGCCGCGGTGCGAGCTGACCTTTGACCGACAATAAATAGCGTTCGAGGTTGCGCCGCACCTCCGGCCAAGTCTCGCCCGGATGAATGTTGGTGCAGTAAGTGAGGTGGCAGTCGTTCGCGACTCTCATCGTTTTTCCAGACGATGTTTGAGCCAGGCGATAGCTTTCAAGATTTCGCCCTCATGCATCTCGTGCACTTCTTCGCCGACGCCGGCTTCGCGCAACAGCGTGACGGTGAGCTCGCCGCCGAGATGCTCACGGAATTCGCGCAGGCCCGCGAGAATCACAAGCTCGCCCTGCGCGTTGCGTCGCTCGAGCATCGGGTGCCACAACCGGAAGCCGAGCTTTTCCAGCAGTGCGCAAATGCGAATCTCTTCGCCCGCAGCGAGCATGCCGGCCTGTACCGAATAACGCGTATCCAGCGCGAGCCCGATGGCAACCGCTTCGCCGTGCCGCAAAGCGTGCTGCGTCAGTAATTCCAGTTTGTGCGCCGACCAGTGCCCGTAGTCGAGCGGACGCGCACTGCCGGCCTCGAATGGATCGCCGCCATGCGCAATCTGATGCATGTGCAGTTCGGCGCAGCGGCGAATCATGTGCGCCATCGCCTGCGGCTGGAACGCTACCAGCTCATCCGCGTGCGCTTCGAGCCAGTTGAAAAATACCGTGTCGCGAATTAGCGCAACTTTCACGGCTTCGGCCATACCTGCAATTTTGTCGCGCGGCTCCAGCGCGGTGAGAAATTCCAGATCGTTCAACACCGCGAACGGCGGTGCGAACGTGCCCAACAGATTTTTGACGCCGAACGCGTTGACGCCGTTTTTCACGCCGACGCCGGAATCGTTCTGGGCGAGCACCGTGGTCGGCACGCGAACGTGGCGCACGCCGCGATGCGTAGTGCCGGCAACATAGCCGATCAAATCCAGCACCGCACCGCCGCCGATCGCGACGACGTAGGAATGCCGATCGATGCCGAGCTCAACCAGGCGGCGCTGCAGACGCTCGACCAGCTCCGGACTGTTCTTGACCGCTTCGCCGCCGGGAATCAATTCGGGCGGCGCGACCAGCTCGAGACGCTGGCCGTAATGCTGTGCGTAAGCTTTGATGTCGCCGAGCAGCTCTGGGCGATACGCCGCGACGTTCTCGTCGATAAATACGACGAAGCGATGCCGCTTGTCCGGCTCGGTGCGGGACAGCGCTTCGCAGAACACCGGGTTGGAAGTACCGAACACACGTTCGGTGAAATACACCGGATAGTTGTATTCGACGGTAAAACGCTGGTGATGAACCCGCTGGAATTGCGGCAGCGTGGTAACGCGTGCGCTAGGATCGCTCATCTTCTTCTATCTCTTGTTTTCGGCGGCCTGGGCGCCGCGGTTTACTTGAAGACCAATTCTTCTTTTGCGCCGGGAATGTTCGGCAGCTCGTCGATGCGCGGCTGTTGTCCGCGCAGCACGGAATTGCCTTCGTACAGCACGCTTTGATCGATCGCTTTCGGATTGAGCCAGTCGTCTTCTTTGATCTGGCCGCTCTGTCCGTACGCTTTCAACGCGTTGCCGTAGCAGATGGCTTCGACGTCGGCCACGGCAATGCCGCGCTCGAGCATCAACCGCGCAGTCTTCGGCACAGCGAGCGGATCGGACACGCCCCAGTCGGAGCTCGAGTCGATGAAGATGCGCTCGGACCCGTATTGCCGCGCGACCTCGACCATGCGCTCGTTGCCCATCTTGGTGTGCGGGTAGATCGTGAAGGCCGCCCAGAAGCCGCGGTCCAGCACTTCCTGCACGGTCTCTTCGTTGTTGTGATCGATGACCAGCCGATCGGGTGCGATGCCGTGCTCGACGGCGACGTCCATGCTGCGCGAGGTGCCGCTTTTCTTGTCGCGATGGGGCGTGTGCACCAGCACCAGCATCTCGAATTGTTTCGCCAGCTCGAGCTGCGCGCGGTAGAAGCGATCTTCGGCATCGGTCTGATCGTCGTAGCCGATCTCGCCGACCGCGACGACGCCTTCTTTCGATAAATAGCGCGGCAATACGTCCATCACTTCTTCTGCCAGCGCCTCGTTGTTGGCTTCTTTGCTGTTGAGGCCGATCGTGCAGTAGTGATTGATACCGAACTGCGCCGCGCGAAACCGTTCCCAACCGACGATCGTCGAGAGGTAATCGATGAAGCTGCCCACCGTCGTGCGCGGCTGTCCCAGCCAGAACGCGGGTTCGATCACGGCGACGATACCGGCGGCGGCCATGCGCTCGTAATCATCGGTAGTGCGAGCCGTCATGTGAATGTGCGGGTCGATGAACTTCATGTGGACTCTCCTAAGATGGCGTCGACGCCAGCGTCAATGCGGCTGGACGACGGTTGTCCAGTTGATTTTACCGCCGGCGACGGCAGCCGCGAGATCGGGATGGCGTTGCAGGAGGGCTTGTGCGGCCATTTCGGGAGAATCTCCCAAGGCGAGTGCGGCGGCTTCCC
>JBBRGM010000576.1:0-2968 GCA_038240725.1 Burkholderiales bacterium
ATGCCGCCCAGGATGATGACCGGCGTGAGCAGCGCGAAGAAAGCATCCTTGAAAGAGCGCCACAGCGCCGCGGCAGAAAACGGCTCCACCGCAGTGTAATTTCGCCGCACCGCGGTTACGTAGTTGACCACCATGAACGACACCACGACGAGCAACATGGGCAGAATGCCGGCGACGAACATTGTCGCTACCGAAACGTTCGCGGTGTACGCATAAACCAGCATGCTCATCGAAACCGGCGACAGCAGGCCTAACGACCCGGCCGCCGACTGCAGCGCGACGGCAAACGGACGCGCGTATCCCTTCTTGACCATACCCGGAATCATTACTGAGCCGATCGCGGCGGTGTCGGCCGTTGCCGAGCCCGATAGATCCGCGAAGAACATGCTGGCGACGATGGTTACGTGACCGATGCCGCCGCGCATGAATCCAACCAGGGCTTGAGAAAAGTCGATGAGCCGCTTGGAGACGCCGCCGGAATCCATGATCGCGCCGGTCAGCATGAAGAACGGAATTGCCAGCAATCCAAAATTATTCAGATTGGCGAACAGCTGTTGCGGAATGAGCAGCAGCGAAGCGCCGGTCGAGGCGAGGGCAATCGTTGCAGCGATGCCGATACAAACCGCCACTGGAACGCCAATGGCGAGCAGCAGTGCACCTATGGCGAGTCCCCACATGAGGCGTTATCGCTGCAGTTAAAGATGCGAGGTTAGCTCGACATCATGAGACAACCGTTCCGGCGCGAGATGGCGCAGGATCAGATGCGCGAGCGAATGGATGCTCAACAGTGCACCGCCGACGGGAATTGCAAGGTAGGGATAAATCATCGAGATCGGCAACGACGATGCCGTCTCGGTGCCCATCAGGGAAATCATCTCGCCCCCATATACGATCAGAATCACACCCAGCCCGGTTACGACGAGGTCGGTGACATCGCTGATCGCAACTTGGCTGCGAGCGGGAAGCCGATCGGCGAGCGCTCTAACCGAAGGGTGAGCGTGCAGCTTGACGCCCGCCGCTGCGCCCAGACACGTGAGCCAGACAAACAGATAGGCATCGAGCTCCTCCGACCAAGACAGAGAAGCGTGGAATACGAAGCGCGTGATTACGCCGAGCCCGGCAACAGCCACCATGACTGCCAAAATCGCGCCGCTGACGACCAGCGTGAGCCGCAGCACTGCATCGTCCAGCCATCGGACAGCGCGCGCTATTTTCTCCATCGAGTCCCTCATGAGAGTCATTTATTCGCTGGTTTCTGTCTGGCCGCGAGAATTTCAGCATAGAGAAGTTTGCCGTTCGGCACGGCCGCGACGACATCGGTGCGCGCGGCCTCGGATGCCGCGATCCAAGGTTTGATATCGACTCTTCGCACCTCGCCGCCGCGCTGGCCGATCAAGGTCAAGGCCGCGTCGTATTGCCGCCGATATTCCTTGATATCGAATTGCGCCGCGTCGCGCGCCGCTTCCTGAACGCTCTTCTGCAAGTCGGGCGTGAGCTTGCCCCAGGCATTCTTACTGATGGCGAGCACAATGGGGATGTAGTTCATGCGCGTGAGATGAAAGTACTTGGCGACGTCGATGAACTTGTCTTGCACGAACTGATCCGGAGAAGTATCGGCGCCGTCTACCAGCCCTTGCGACAGTGCGAGAAATAATTGCCCGTAGGCGAGCGGTGTGGGATTGGCGCCGAGCGCTTTGTACGCAGCAATGTAGCCTGGGCTTTGCAGCACACGCAGTTTCAGATTCTTCATATCGCCAAGCGAGGTCACCGGCTTCTTGACCGTGAACACGTTACGCTCCACCGCCGAAAGCCAAGTCAGTCCAACGATGTTGGCTGCCGGCATCATGTCGAGGAATTTTCGCCCGGTCGGTCCCTGCAGTACCGCGTTCGCATCCTCCACGCTGGTGAACATAAACGGGATGTCGAATATCTCCCACTCTTTGATGGTGTTCTCGACCGCCGACTGGCCGGAAATCATCAAGTCCTGCGTGCCGGTGCGCAACGCCTGGGTCATTTGCACTTCGCCGCCGAGCTGCGACTGCGCAAATACCTGCACCTCGAGCTTGCCGTTGGTCTTTTGCTTTACGAGCTTGGCAAATTCGAGAGCCGTTAGGTGAAAGTGACTCTCGGGCGACAGGCCGTGGCCCAGCTTCATGAAGAGCTTGTCTTCGGCATGCGTGGGGCCGACGAGCGACAGCAACAGAAACGTCGAAACGACGCAGCGGAATCCGATTTTCACAGCTCCTCCCGTTGTATGCTGCGGCCGCTTGCAGTCAACCTGGGAAACGGCGCGCAACGTGTTTGCGCGAGTCTACCCGCCCTTCTGGACCGGCGTATACGTGATCTATGCGCGAGGATGCGGCGACGAATAGGTAGATTGTCGAGCACGACGTCGATGCCAGCGTTAGCTTTTGCGCAACGATGCTCGCCAAGATCTCGAAGTTGGGAACGCTCGCGCGGATTGAGATACGATCTGGAAACCGGTTCCTTCGTTGCGAGCCGCCTGCATTCAACTTCAATCGATCACTCAAAGCGACAGCGCGTTCATGACGATATCCATTCAACCGGTGCGGCCTGACTTTGCAGGTGAGGTGCTGTGCGCAGATCTGCGGGCGCCGATGTCAAAGCAGGATGTGGCCGCGATCGACGCGGGTATGGATCGTTTCGCGGTCCTTGTTTTCCGCGACCAGCGGCTGACCGACGACGAGCAGATTGCATTCACCAAAAACTTCGGTGCGATCGAGAATGCGCAAGGCGGCAACATCACTAAGGGCGATGAGTATCGGCTGAAAGAAGGCATGATCGACGTGTCGAACCTAGACCAGAACGGACAACCGTTCGATCGCAACGATCGCCGCCGGATGTTCAATCTCGGCAACCGGCTTTGGCATTCGGATAGCTCGTATCGGGCGATCCCGGCGAAGTACTCGATTCTTGCAGCCCACGTCGTGGCGGATCGCGGCGGGAA
>JBBRGM010000577.1:0-2966 GCA_038240725.1 Burkholderiales bacterium
GACGGCGGAGCGGCTGGTGCTCGAGCTGCGCGACAAACTCGACGCCGTGGCGGCCGGCGCGCCAGCAGGCTCGCTGCCGGTCGGTCGCGGCGACGCGCTCAATGCGCTCATCGCTCTGGGCTACAACGAGAAGGAAGCGAAGGCGGCGCTGACCCGCCTCGATCCGGGTCTGACCATTCCCGACGCTATTCGGCAGGCGCTCAAGCTGCTGTCGAAAGTCGGCTAGGAACTGAGCGTCGAAAACGCGGCCGCAGCCGTCCAGCTAGGACTGCCGCTGCGGTTCGGACGACGCTTCGGGATGCTATGATTCGGCAGTTTTCTGAAGCCAATCGCGCGCGTACTTCGTATCGAGGCTGAATCGGTGCATCTTGCGCGCAAGCACCGCACGCGGGTTACCCGCAAAGAAATGATGAATTCAGACACCGCCGTCACAGCTCAATCGCGCAGCAGAACCAACAACAACGCCCTGCGAGGCGCCGCCACCATCCTCGCCCGCGCCGCCAGCATTGTCACCCGCGCCGCCGGCAACTTTACAGGCGCCGTCGCCGTCATCTCCCTCTCCACCTTACTGATGACGTCCAGCTACGCCGCGAAGAGCGACAAGATCGAAGAGCTGGTCGGCATGCATGACCTCAAGACCTCGGTTGCGATCGGCGATTACTACTTGAAGCAGCGTGCGCTGTTCGCCATTCGCGACGAGCTCAAGGCGCTGGGCAAGGCGGAAAATCTCGGGCCGGATTGGAATCCGTCGAATCCGTTTTGGCAGCAGGCCGAGCAGACCTTGATGGCAGATGTCGGCAAACGAGTCAATCACGATTTCGCCAGCCTCGAATGGTTGTCGGAAGAATGGACCGAGCTCGATGACCATGATTTCACCGAAGAAGACATCGACAAGCTGCTTACGCATTTCAAGACCGAGTTTGGCCGCAAGCAGGTCATGATCGTCGACCACGGCGTCGCGTTGCATGTGCAGAGCGCGCTCACGTTCACCGGCAAAATGGTGTACGAAGTGCCGGGGCTGGAGCACTACCGCGACCGGATGCAGGCGCTCTACAACGACGAAGATCAGGAGATGCGGTTCAACATCGACGACAGTCCGGAAGGCGTGCGCTTTGCGATGTCGCCGACCGGCAAGCGCTACTTCGTGAATGCGATGCTCAACGTCAGCGGCATGATCAGCCGGCGGCTGGACCAGACCGCGGCCGCTTTGCCGCAGACGGTGAAGGGCCTCGCCGGCGAAGCGCAGCCTGCGGTGCAGGCGTTTCAGCGCAAGCGCCGCGAAGGTTGACGAGACGAGCACCAGCGGCGCGATGATCGAAACCGACCGTCTGATCGCTCCCGCCGCGTCGCCGCAGGATGAGGCCATCGAGCGGGCACTGCGTCCCAAGCAGCTGCAGGAATACATCGGCCAGGAAAAAATCCGCGCGCAACTCAGCGTCTTCATCGAAGCCGCGCGCCACCGGGCAGAATCGCTCGACCATGTTTTGTTGTTCGGCCCGCCGGGGCTAGGCAAGACGACATTGGCGCACATCATCGCGAAAGAGATGGGCGTCAACCTGCGTCAGACATCGGGTCCGGTGCTCGAGCGTCCTGGCGATCTCGCCGCCCTGCTCACCAACCTCGAGCCCAACGATGTCTTGTTCATCGACGAGATTCATCGTCTGTCCCCGATCGTCGAAGAAATTCTCTACCCCGCGCTCGAAGATTTTCAGATCGACATCATGATCGGTGAGGGTCCGGCCGCGCGCTCGGTGAAGCTCGACCTGCCGCCATTTACGCTGGTCGGCGCGACTACGCGGGCGGGCATGCTCACCAATCCGCTGCGCGATCGCTTCGGCATCGTCGCGCGCCTCGAGTTCTACTCGGCCGAAGAGCTGACATTGATCGTCGATCGCTCAGCGCGTCTGCTCAACGTCCGCACGTCCCACGAAGGCGCCGGCGAAATCGCGTGCCGCTCGCGCGGCACGCCGCGCATTGCGAATCGATTGCTGCGTCGTGTGCGCGACTACGCCGAGGTCAACGCGTTGCGCCGTGGCGCGCCGAAATCCGAGGCCGTCGTCACGCGTGAAGTCGCCGATCAGGCATTGAAGATGATGGACGTCGACGGCATGGGCTTCGACGTGATGGATCGCAAGCTGCTGCTCGCAGTCTTGGAAAAATTCAACGGCGGGCCGGTAGGTCTAGATAACCTGGCCGCGGCCATCGGCGAGGAGCGCGACACCATCGAAGACGTACTCGAGCCATTTTTGATCCAGCAGGGTTTTCTGCAGCGTACGCCGCGCGGGCGCATGGCGACGCTAGCGGCGTACCGCCACTTCGGCATTGCCACGCCGACTCCGGGCGGCACCGGCGAATTGTGGGATGCCTCGACCGGCTCGTAACGCTTCCCGATTGGCGCGCGGCGGCTCATCCCCGGCGGAGGATCGGGTTGCGTATAGCGTCAAACTGCGCGTCTACTATCAGGACACCGATGCCGGTGGCGTCATGTTCCATGCGCGCTACCTCAACTTCTTCGAGCGCGCGCGCACCGATTGGCTGCGTCACATCGGTTTCAGCGTAAGTGACCTGGCCGATCGCGATGGCCTCTTGTTCATCGTTCGCGGAGTCCAGGTGAGCTACATGCGTCCGGCAGTACTGGAAGATTTATTGACGGTAACGGTCGGGTTGGCGCACATGGGCGGCGCGCATTTCATGCTGACCCAGCGGGCCTTGCGCGGCGAGGAACGTCTGGCGAGTGCATCGATCGATCTGGCGTGCATCACAGCCAAAGAATTCAAACCCGCTCGCGTGCCCGACTCTTTGCGCAATGCGCTGGAAAAAAGCATGGGCGCGGAAATAACTCAAAAGGAGGACGCGTGAACGTCACGCAAGACCTGTCCCTGGTTTCATTGATTTCTAATGCCAGCTTTCTGGTCAAGCTGGTGATAGCTTTGCTGCTGCTGATGTCGCTGGCTTCCTGGTGGTTC
>JBBRGM010000578.1:0-2966 GCA_038240725.1 Burkholderiales bacterium
CGAGGACGCGCTCGATGGCTGCGAGCGCATTCTGCGCGACGAATTCCAGGACTACCCGGAGAGCGCCCTCTACATGATTGGGACGATCGACGAAGCGAAGGCGAAGGCAAGACCTGCCCCGCAGTCGACAGGAGAGGACAAAGCTCAGCCGAAGCGTGGCGCCGCGCCTATTGGTCAGGACGCGCCCGATCCGCATCCGAAACGCGAGGCGACGGCCAAAGTCGAACATGCCGTCGACACGCATGAATCTTAGGATTCTGCTTCCGTTCGGAATCTTCGCAGAGAGGATCGGCGTGTCGCGCATCGTCGCAGAGACGAGTGACGGCTCGTTCGGACTGTTGCCGCACCGACTCGACTGTGTGGCGGCGCTCACGCCGGGAATTCTGATCTGCGAAACCGAATCGGCGGGCGAGGTTTACGTCGCGGTCGATGCAGGCGTGCTAATCAAAACCGGGCCGGACGTGCTCGTGTCCGTGCGCCATGCGATCGGCGGAACGGACCTCGCCCAACTACGCGATTCGGTAGAGCAAGAATTTCTGAATCTGGACGCGCAAGAGCAAAGCGTGCGCTCGGCCATGGCGAAGTTGGAAACTGGATTCCTCCGCCGCTTTGCGACATTCCAGCATGAGTGACATACCCGGCAAAAAAACATCGGACACCGGACCGGGCTTCGCCGGGCAGATCGGCGCGAAAGCGACGCGCAAGCTCAAAGCGCAGCGCAATCCCACGCCGGGCGTCTGGTTCGGCCTGGGCATGATGGGGCTGATCGGCTGGTCGGTGGTGGTGCCGACGCTGCTCGGCACCGCGCTCGGCCTCTGGTTGGACAAGCACCATCCGGGCAGGCATGCGTGGACGCTGGCGTTGCTGGTTGCCGGACTCGTGATCGGTTGCTGGAATGCGTGGCATTGGGTCGCCAAGGAAGACGAGGCCATGCGGGAGGAACAGAAGGGTATCGATGAGTGAGACGCTGACACTGGTGATGGCATGGGCAGCGGGTGTCCTGCTCGGTGCGATTTTCTTCGGCGGCCTTTACTGGACCGTTCGCAGGGGCGTTGCGTCCGAACACGCGGCGGCGTGGTTCTTCGGCAGTGCGCTGCTGCGGATGAGCATCACCGTGGCTGGTTTTTACTTCGTCTCCGGCGCACATTGGGAGCGGCTGCTGCTGTGCCTCCTTGGATTTGTCACGGCACGCGTGGTCGTAACCTGGCTGACCCGGTGGTCAGGACAGTTCCGAACCCGCCCGGCACGCGAGGCTCGCGATGCGTCTTAGTCCCGATGAGCTGATCTACTGGCAACACGGATTCTTCAAGCTCAACGCCACCATCTTGTTCACCTGGGGACTGATGCTCGTGCTGGCCGTCGGTGCAAAGCTCATCACACGCAATCTCTCCACCGGTCTGCAACGTTCCCGCTGGCAGAATCTGCTGGAAATCGTCGTCACCGGTATCGAGAAGCAAATTGAAGAAGTGGGCCTGCGCCAACCGCGACGTTATCTCGGCTTTCTCGGCACGCTGTTCCTGTTCGTCGCCACGGCCAGCCTGTGCACGGTCATCCCGGGCTACGAGCCGCCGACCGGCTCGCTATCGACCACCGCTGCACTCGCGCTGTGTGTGTTTGTGGCCGTGCCGTTGTTCGGCATCGCGGAGCAAGGCGTCGGCAACTATCTCAAGTCCTATATCGAGCCGACGCTCATCATGCTGCCGTTCAACATCATCAGCGAGATTTCCCGCACGCTGGCCCTGGCCGTGCGCCTGTTCGGCAACATGATGAGCGGGGCGATGATCATCGCGATTCTGCTCACCATCACACCGTTCCTGTTCCCGATCGTCATGACGGCGCTCGGTCTACTGACCGGCATGGTGCAGGCCTACATCTTCAGCATACTGGCAGCGGTATACATCGCTGCCGCTACGCTGGTCCGCAAGCGTAGACCTGAAACCGAGGCAAGCTTGAAGCTATGAACTACGACGACCCTGAAGCTATGAACTACAACTACGAAGGCAAATGCTATGGATAGCATGACGATTATCGCGGTGGCATCGATCGTGATTGCCGGCATTACCACCGGCTTCGGCACCATGGGTCCGGCGCTGGCGGAAGGCAGGGCCGTTGCGACGGCGCTCACTTCGCTGGCGCAACAGCCCGATGCTTCCGCCACCATCACCCGGACTTTGTTCGTCGGCTTGGCGATGATCGAGTCCACGGCCATCTACTGCTTCGTGGTCTCGATGATTCTCATTTTCGCCAACCCGTTCTGGAATCACGTCATCGCGCAAACCGCGGGAAAGTAATCCATGCTCATCGATTGGTTCACCGTCGGTGCGCAAGCGCTCAACTTCGTCATCCTGGTGTGGTTGTTGAAGCGCTATCTCTACCAGCCCATTCTCCATGCCATCGACGCGCGGGAACTGCGCATCGCTAACGAACTTGCGGACGCCGACGCGAAAAAGGCCGAAGCACAAAAGCAGCGCGAGGCGTTCCAGCACAGGAACGAGGCGTTCGACGCGCAGCGCGCCGCACTGCTGAACGATGCGACGATCGCAGCGAACACCGAACGGCAGCGGCTGCTCGAGCAAGCGCGACAGGCGGCAGATTCGCTGAGTGCGAAGCGTCAAGAAACGCTGCTCAATGACGCCCACAACCTGCAGCAAGCCATCAGCCGCCGGACCCAGCAGGAAGTGTTTGCCATCGCGCGCAAGACTTTGACCGATCTCGCCACGACGAGTCTGGTAGAGCGCCTCGGAGAGGTGTTCATTCGCCGCTTGCGAGCGTTGGACGCCAACGCGAAACAAGGGCTCGCTGAGGCCCTGAAAACAGCATCCGCCCCCGCGCTCGTGCGCAGCGCATTCGACCTGCCGGACGCGCAGCGCACGGCGATCCAAACTGCGCTCAACGAAACGTTCTCCGCTGAAATCCCGGTTCGCTTCGAAACCGCGCCGGACCTGATCAGCGGGATCGAGCTCAGC
>JBBRGM010000579.1:0-2964 GCA_038240725.1 Burkholderiales bacterium
TGGACGGTGAACAAACAGGCCACGGTTTTGAACACGGCGAACGGGCGAATCGCTTATCGCTTTCACGCCCGCGATCTGCATCTCGTCATGGGGCCGGCGATGCGAGGAGCGTCCGTGCGATTTCGCGTGCTCATCGATGGACAGCCGCCGGGCGCTGCGCACGGCGTCGACGTTGACGAGCACGGCAATGGCACGGTTGGCGAACAGCGGCTGTATCAGCTGATCCGCCAGCCGAAGCCGATTGCCGATCGACTGTTCGAGATCGAGTTTCTCGATTCGGGCGTGGAAGCATTTGCATTCACGTTCGGCTGACGCACGCGGATCATTCAGGCCGCCGCGCTCGCGCCGGCCTCCCTTCGTCGAGGGCGCTCAAGCGGTTCTTCCGGGACGCGACGGTCACGGAGTTCTAGGATATCGCCGGTACTCCGGTCGAGAGGCTACCTAATCAAATCGTACGGAAGCCCGGCGATATGGTCGGCGCCGCAATCCGCTGTTTCAACCTGGGTTGAGCTGATCATCATTCCTTCGCTGCCGGATATTGCCGACTGGATGCGTGCGAGGCCGCGCGTCAGAAGATGATACCGAAGTTGTCGCTCAGCTTTCCGTCAATGCGCTATCGCGTTGCTGCCGATTGAGTTGCGGCGAATACTGTTTCGAGAGAAATGATGTGCTAGAACTCAACCGCGATCGCCGCCGTCTTATGGGCCCTGCGGTCGTAACCGTTCTAGGCGTTGCCGGTCACCGGCCGCCGAGGCGTTGAGCTGCATTGGGTGGCTGGCAGCTCAGTCCTCACGTCTCTCCGCAAAATACAGCCCGCTGTCTTTAAGCTCTTCGATCACATTCCAGATGGTCTTGTTTTCCACCGTCACCGTATTGCGGCGACCAGGCGATTCGCTGGTGAAGTTATCCCATACAGTCTTAAGATTCTGCTCCTTCTGGAACCCGAGCTTGCCCAAGGCATGCTCGTACTTTTCGGCCGTGCCAGTGTAGATGTAGAGCACTTTGTATGGCCCAACAAACACTTCATCGACGCCGACTCTGCCGCCGTACCCGAAGTTGATGCCGCCGTCGTGTATCAGCAGTTCTCCGTAGCGTTTGAAGATGTCGAGAAGCTGCTGATGGCTGATGCCGTCGAGGTAGTACACGTCCTTGTGAAACGGGTCGCTAGACGACTGCCTGAGCGTCTTTTCGATCGACAGATGTGTGCTGACCTCGAGCAAAAGAAATCCCGGATCGGAAATCTCCGATGAGAGCACGTCGAAAACAGCCTCCAGCCTGTCGGCTGATACGTTTACAGTAAAGGTTGTTTGGCCGTTCGTCGCGACCTCGGTCGCATACGCTTCGTGAATGCCCGATAGACTGGGCACGTCAATCCCCCGCGCCACCTGAAACGTCATGTTCACTGTCGACTCCCGCTGTGGTTCCCCAAGCTCCGCACCACGGCACCCGGTCGCGGTCACGTACGCGATTACAATTGCGCCGAGGGTCACACGTAGCATGTTTGCCCACACAAAATTGAACTGTGCGACGCCAGCCAGGCCTGCAAAGTACAACTTCGATTTCAGCGCATCGGGCTGGGATGAGTAACGAAGCTGATTTTGCATGGGACAAACCTCGCGCCTGGTGGTGTGACACCTTAGAGTGCGTGCGCCTGCATTAACCTGAAACTGCGATTTCCACCATGTTCGTCATTGCAGATTCCCCTGCGTCGAGAGCCCTTGAGTCGGGGGCGAGCTTGCGGGCGTGGAGCATGCAACGAGATCACTGCAGATCGCGGTGTGACGCGACAGACTTGCGCTTCCACGGCGGCTCCCTTCCGTCGGCGATAACTTGCGCGATCCCAAGACATCACCTCCCGCTATGCCGGGTTTCTCTCACGCCTTCATAACGCCAGTCGCGCGTTCGATCCAGCCGAGATCCGGGCGTCGCGTGTGCCATTCGGTCGCCTGCTCGTAGGCGTAGGCGACGCGCAGTGCCATGTCTTCCGCGAACGGCTTCGCGTAGATCATCAAGCCGATGGGAAGACCTGCGGCGGTGAGACCGCATGGTACGGACACCGCGCACAGATTGAGCAGATTGCCGATGCCGGTGTTTCGATGCACGCGTATGTTGTAATCGATGTAGGTATCGAAGCTCGCGTCGATTACATCCAAGGCTCGCGCCGGCGCCATCGTGGTGGGCACGATCAGCGCATCCACGTCGCGCAACGTCCAGCGCACTTGCTCGCGAAGCTGCGCGTAGCGTTGCAGCAGTGCGATGTATTCCGGTGCAGAAAGCGTTCTGCCCGATAGCATGCGCGGGCCGATTACGGGGTCGAGTCGATCGAGGTGTTTGTCGAGCAGATCACGATTTACAGCGCACGCTTCCGCCGCGATCAGCAGTGGACGTTTTTCCTCCGCCCACGCTGCCGCGACCTCGGGTACGGCGACATTCGATACATTTGCGCCCAGCGATCGGAACACGGCTCCGGTTTCGCGCACGGCATTCTCTATTTCGGCGTCCACATCGTCGAAGAATGTCGTCTCGCCGAATGCGATGCGCAGGCCTTTGACGCCGTCCTTCAGGCCGCGCAAGGTGTCGTGCGCAGCTATCGCTGCAGTGGTTTCATCGCGTGCGTCTGCGCCCTGCATCGCTTGATAGACGATCGCCGCGTCTTCGACCGAACGTGTGATCGGCCCCACGCTGTCGAGCGTCCAGCTCAGCGGGTAGACGCCGCCGCGGCTGACTCTTCCAATCGTCGTCTTCAATCCGACGATGCCGCACAGCGCCGCGGGCACGCGAACCGATCCGCCGGTGTCGGTGCCGAGCGCCATCGGCACCAATCCGGCAGCGACTGCAACAGCGCTGCCGCTCGACGATCCGCCGGGCGCGTGCGGCGTCGAATGCCACGGGTTGTGCGGCGTGCCGTGATCGTGATTGATTCCCGGAGCGCCATAAGCGAACTGGACTGTATGTGTCTTGCCC
>JBBRGM010000580.1:0-2963 GCA_038240725.1 Burkholderiales bacterium
CGACATCCCTGCGCAAATGATCGATCGTCTCTCGGCAGCGCATGCAAAGGTGGTCGGCTATTCGGTCTTCTTCCCTGACCCTGACGTCAATCCCGTCCGGCCCTACATAGAACAGCTCCCCCAGCTTTACAGTCAATTGCCTGCGTCCGAGCAAGCGCAATTCTCCGCGTTCGCGACAGTTCTCAAAACCACCGATAGCAAATTCGCAACCGACCGCCGACTTGCTGAAAGCGTCTCCGCTGCCGGCAACGTTGCGCTGCCAATACTCTTCCGAGTCGGACAACCAGTAGGCGAACCGGACCAAGCGGCGCCCGCGGGGCTGCGGAGGAATTCGTCGCAATCTTCTTCCTTGAGCAAAATCACCTACGCATCTACGTCCGCTCAGCTCGATATGCCGATATTGGATCGACTCGCCACCGCCGCGGCGTCGATCGTGCTGGTTGGTCCTACCGTGGCGGGTATCACAAACGTATTTGCGACTCCGGTTACCTCAATAAACGTCGAAATGATGCCCGCGGTGCTAATGAACGCACACGCGGTGTCGAGCATCTTTCAGGAGGGCTTCTTCGTCGCGCCCGCCTGGAGTTCATCGGTCTCGGCTTTAGCGTTCGTGCTGGCGGCCTGCTATGTCATCTTCTTGCTACCGAGACTTGGCCCAGGCATCGGTACCGCGACCACCATTGCATTGCTAGGCATCTTGTTAACCGCCCACTTGATGTTGATGACCAGGCAGTTGATGTGGCTGCAGTTGATGTCGGCAGCCTCGATGCTGGTGCTGGGCCATCTCGTACTGACGACGAAACGCTTTCTGGCTGCCGAGAGCGGGGGCAATCAATCCGACCTGAACTCCACCGAAAGCAATCGCGCGCTCGGTTTGGCTCTCCAGGTTCAGGGGCAGCCGGACATGGCGTTCGATAAGTTCAAGCGCTGTCGGCTCGGTGCGCAGTCGATGGATAGTTTTTATAACCTGGCGCTCGACTTCGAGCGCAGACGCTTGTTTAAGAAAGCGGAGGCCGTATTCCAGTACATGTCCTCCTACAATCCTAAATTCCGCGATCTCGAGCAACGGCTCGCACGCGCTCGAGCCATGGCGGACACGGTTCTGATAGGCGGCCGTCAGAACACAAGCACGCTGAAACTCGGCGAAGGCGCGCTGCAGAAGCCTACGCTGGGGCGCTACCAAGTAGAGAACGAGTTGGGTAAGGGCGCCATGGGGGTGGTCTATCTCGGGAGAGACCCCAAAATCGGCCGCGTGGTCGCAATCAAAACCGTGGCGCTGTCCGAGGCATTTGACTCGGATGAGTTGGATCAGGTAGAGCTTCGTTTCTTCCGCGAAGCTGAAACCGCAGGGCGCCTGAATCATCCGAATATCGTCACGATCTTCGATGCCGGCGAAGAACACGACCTAGCGTGCATAGCGATATAGCGATGGAATTTCTCAAGGGGAAGGATCTGACGCCGCATACCAAGCCCGGAATGTTATTGTCTTTGTCGGTGGCGATGAGCATCATCGCGCGAGTTGCTGATGCGCCGGACTATGCGCACCGACAGGGCGTGGTCCATCGCGATATAAAACCGGCGAAGATGATGTACGACGCACAAACCGACTCGATCAAAGTCACCGATTTCGGCATCGCCCGCATTACTGACTCGAGCAAGACGAAAACCGGAATGGTGCTCGGTACGCCGTCTTATATGTCGCCCGAGCAGCTCGCAGGTAACAAGATCGACGGCGCCTCAGACTTGTTTTCGCTTGGGGTGACGTTCTACCAATTGTGCTGTGGAAGTCTGCCTTTTACCGGAGAGTCGATGGCCCAGCTCATGTTTCGGATCGCAAACGAACGGCCGATAGAACCGCTGAGCTTGAACCCGACATTGCCCGATAGCGTGGTTGCTGTACTTCATAAATCACTGGCTAAGACGCCTGCAGAGCGCTTCGGCAATGGAAATGAGATGGCGCGCGCGGTGCGGGCGTGTGCGTTCGAATTCGTTGCAGTCGACGTTGCGCTCTGAATAGCGGCCGTTATGGACCTTACTAGATCGATCGAAATGGCCTGCGCAACGCACACCGGCATGGTGCGGGCGCATAACGAGGACAGCATCGGTACCGACCCCAATGTAGGCTTGGCAGTGCTTGCGGACGGGATGGGGGGCTATAATGCCGGCGAAGTCGCAAGCGGGATTGCAGTTGCTCTGATCACTAAAGAGACGCGCGAAACCGTGCTGCGGATCCCGCCGTACGAAGTGGACAGCGAGACCGGCGAAATCATGGCCGCGCGAATTTTGCGCACGGTCATCGGAAAAGCCAACGCGTCGATCTATCAGGCGGCCAACAGTCAGCCCCAATACGCGGGCATGGGGACGACGCTGGTTGTCGCGCTGTTGTGCGACAACCATATCAGCGTCGCACACATCGGCGATTCGCGGTTATACCGATTGCGTGATGGCGACTTGTCGCAATTGACGCGCGACCATTCGCTGCTGCAGGAACAGATCGACAGCGGCATGATTACGAGAGAGATGGCGCGCAGATCTCAGAACAAGAATCTGGTTACGCGTGCCGTCGGCATTGAGCCGGACGTCGAAGCAGACGTAAGCACCTTCGAGGCGAAGGAAGGCGACATGTTTTTAGTTTGTTCGGACGGGCTCAACGATATGGTGGAGGACGAAGACATCCACCTGACGTTGGCGTCGCTGTGTGCGAATCTCCCGCTCGCTGCAAATCAATTGGTACAGATGGCTAACGACAACGGTGGTCGCGACAACATATCCGTTATTTTGATCCGGATAAAGCGGCCTTTCGCGGCAGAGCGCGGTTTGCTCGGCCGTCTGAAAGCTTGGTTTAGATGAGAACGGGGATTGATTTATGGCGAAGCTGATCCTGAGCTTGGATGGCATGGTGATTCGGGAGTACCCCCTCACCAAGGAGCGCACCACCCTCGGCCGCAAGCCTCATAACGACA
>JBBRGM010000581.1:0-2955 GCA_038240725.1 Burkholderiales bacterium
GCCGCGCAAGGCGGCGTCGCTGCCGCGGCGTTCGAACACCGCGTGGTAGAAGCGAT
The DNA here is from genome assembly GCA_038240725.1 of Burkholderiales bacterium. Lineage (GTDB taxonomy): Bacteria > Pseudomonadota > Gammaproteobacteria > Burkholderiales > SHXO01 > SHXO01. The sequence goes on from JBBRGM010000581.1 coordinate 57, forward strand.
ACATCACGATGCCGATCAGGAAAAACACCGGCGTGAGCACGACGCCTGCAAGTAGCGGATCGACGCCGCGTTGCGCCAGAAAGTAAACGGCATACGCGCCGAGCACCAGAAACGCTGGATGCGCGATATGCGGAACGTCGAGCAGACCGAACGCGATCGACAAGCCGATGCTTACCGCTGCGTAGAAGCAACCCAGCAGGACGCCGGCAAGGATTGCTTCGCTCAGCAGATCAAGCGGCATGCCGCCGGTCCTGCGCTGACGAGCGCTGACGGGTTGCACACTCGGTCTGAATCGCATTCGCACGGGCGCGATGCGACCGCCCGAGGCTACTGCTGCACATTACTTGCGAGCTTGATTGAAATCGCGTGCATCGCCGGTTTTGTACGCGTCAGGCGCGATGATCACCTGCTTGCCGGCGCCGCGGAACTGGTCGAGATTTTTGTCGGCGATCCCCTGGAACTGCACGTAGATCATGCGTGGATTGGCCCACTCGCCCGTCGGCCCGAAGCGGATCGGCCCGACGATCGTTTTCATCTCATGCTCTCGCAGATATTTCGCCAGAAGTTTGTGGTCGAGACTACCGGTTGCCGTAACCGCTTGCGCGAGCATCTCGCCGATCGCGTAATCGTACGGCGGCAGGTAGTAGCCGAGCGGATCGACGTTCGCCTGCTTCGCCTTCGGCTGATAGCGGTCGAGAAATTCGCGTACGCCGGCGAAGTTCATCGTCTTCTCCGGCGCCCACACGTTGTAATTGACCACGCCGTTCAATTGCGACCCGAGCGACTCCATGATCGAGGCGTATTGCAGTCCGACCATGCCGCCGCCGAACAGCTTCACGCTGTCGCCCACGCCGATCTCGTTTACTGCACGGACGATCGCGGTCGAATCGGACGGGTAGCCGGCAACGAACACGACGTCCGGCTTTTTCGCGCGGATCGCCCGCATCATCGACGAGAAATCCACCGTGGTCGGCGGATAATTCTGGTCGTACACGCTCTGCAGACCGTACGCTTGCAGATCCTGGCGCACGCCGCCCGCGAGGTTCTGCGCGAACTCTGCGTCGGCGGCGAGAATCGCGATCGTCTTCGCGCCCATTTTTTTGCACACGGCGAGATACGGCGCGGCTGCGTCCTTCGCAGACGCCCACGGCTGATTGTTGAAGTATTTGTCGTGGCGAATTTGCGCGTTGGCATCGAGCGCGAAGTTGCCCATCAGCAGCAGGTCGCGCCGCTTCACCAGCGGCATGATCGGCGCGGTCGGATTGGTCGCGTAAGGTGCGATGAGCAGGTCGACTTTGTCGACGTCGATCAGCTTGGTATAGATGCCCGGCGTCATCGTCGGGCTGCTCTGATCGTCGTAGACCACCAGCTCGATCGGGCGGCCGAGCAGACCGCCGCGGGCATTGACGTCGTCTCGCCAGATCTGCAGCGCCAGCAATCCCGACTTGCCCGCGCCGCTTAGCGGCCCGGTCTGCGCGATGGAAAAGCCGACGCGAATCGGCTTCTTCTCTTGCGCTTGCGCGCTCGACGCCATCGGCCAAAGCGCAACGGTGACGAGTGCCGCGCCGATGCCTGCCAGCAACGTTCGGCGAACGAATTTCATTGAGTCATTTCTCGGGGCGCGCATGTCCGCCTACGATTTCGCATTTGCGACGCGCGCTTCCCCGGCTGCCTCCGCTTCCAATTGTTTGTAGTCGCGCGGCGGTTCGTGCAGCAGTTGACGGCGGCTTCTCTCCACGCCCTTCACGATCGCCACCACGGCTTCGTTGTACGGTACCGCGATGCCGAGCGCCTTGGCCTCGCGCACGAGCGCGCCGTTCAGCGCATCGATCTCGGTGCGACGGCCCTGCTCGACGTGCTGCATCATCGACGGCCGGTTGTAGCGGCCCTGGCAATGCATTTTGATTTTCTTGCGCGGATTCGGCTCGGCAAGGCGGACGCCTTTGGCATCGACCACCGCGAGAATCTCATCGATGATGCGATCCTGCAGCGCGTTCACCTCCGGCGTGCGATACATCTCGCCGCTGCGTAGGCCGGTCACCGCGGTGAGCGAATTGATGGCGCAGTTGAGGACGAACTTGCTCCAGATCTCAGCCATCGGATCGGAGACAACGCGCGTTTCGATCTCCGCAGTGTTGAACATACGCGCCACTTCCTCGATGCGCGGCGTGATGCGGCCGTCGAGCTCACCGATCGAGGTGACACCGGCGTTCGTATAAGCCGCCCGGCCCGGTTCGGCAAACGCGCCGCTGTTCATCGTCACCCCGGCGACGACCCGGGCCGCACCGAGCGTCTCGACCAGAGTCTCGACATTGCCGATGCCGTTTTGCAAGGTGAGCGCGAAGCCTTCGGGTTTCAGCACTTGCGCTGCGGTGCGTGCAGCATCTTTGGTGGCATTGGCGTCGGTGAAGATGACCGCGAAGTCTGCCGGCGGCAGGCTCGCCGCTTCTGTGTACGCGGCGACCTTGATAACGTGACGGCCGCGCACCCCTTCGACAACCAGACCGTCGCGCTGAACCGACCCGATATGGTCCTGACGGATGTCGATCAACGTGACGTCGAAGCCCGCGCGCGCGAGCAGGCCGCCGTACACCGAACCCATGGCGCCGGCGCCGATCATGTAAATCCGCAGTGCCTCCTCCTGATGGTTTTTATACCGAGCCGACGGTCACGCCTCGAGCTCGGGGTAGTGTCGGAAGATACCATCTTCGTTGAATGGAATGCGACGATCCGAAGCCAGATAAGCCGCGATGTTCGGCAAGGTCGACACGTACGTGCACAACGCGGTCAACTTCGGATAGTCGGGCTGCACGCGCTTCATCGCCTTCGGGAATGCGTAGCACAAACCAGCGGCAAGCTGGAACAGCGATAGATCGACGTAGGACAGCGCGTCCGCAAC
>JBBRGM010000582.1:0-2944 GCA_038240725.1 Burkholderiales bacterium
ATGCTGCGAACGATCGCCCCGGGCGTAGTCTGGGTGGCTGCGCTGCTCGCGTCACTGCTGGCGCTGTCGCGTTTGTTTGCGTGGGATTACGACGATGGCACGCTCGAGCAACTGGCACTGAGTCCGCAGCCGTTGAGCGTCTTGGTCGGCGCCAAGGTGCTGGCGCACTGGCTGGCGACGGGGTTGCCGCTGGTGCTGATCGCGCCGGTGCTGGGGTTGCAGTTCGATCTGCCGGCCGATGCGCTGGGTGTCATGATGCTGTCTTTGCTGCTCGGTACACCGTGCCTGAGCTTGATCGGCGCGATCGGCGCCGCGTTGACCTTGGGTGTGCGAGGCGCCGGCGGCTTGCTGGGATTGCTCGTGCTGCCGCTCTACGTGCCGGTGCTGATTTTCGGCGCCGGCGCGGTGTCCGCCAGCATGGCGGGCCTTGCAACAAGCGGGCAACTGTCGCTGCTCGGCGCATTTTTATTGATTGCTTTGGTGCTGGCGCCGTTGGCCGCAGCCGCAGCGATTCGCATCGCATTGGAATAGGAGTCGCAGTCGCTCGTGAACATCTGGAGCCTTTCTTCGCCGCAAACGTTCTATCCGCTGGCCGGCAAGCTGGTGCCGTGGTTCTTCGCGCTCGCGATTGTCCTCGGCGCGATCGGGCTCTACATCGGACTGCTGGCGGCGCCGACCGATTTTCAGCAGGGCGACGCGTATCGCATCATCTTCATCCACGTGCCCGCCGCATGGATGTCGATGTTCATCTATATCGTGATGGCGTTCTGGTGCGCGGTCGGATTGATCTTCAACACGCGGCTGTCGTTCATGATGGCGCTCGCGCTGGCGCCGACAGGTGCGATGTTCACCTTCGTCGCGCTGTGGACCGGCTCGCTGTGGGGCAAGCCGACCTGGGGAACCTGGTGGGTGTGGGACGCGCGCCTCACCTCCGAGCTGATCCTGCTGTTTCTCTATATCGGCTTCATGTCGCTGCACGCAGCGATCGACGACATGCGCCGCGCGGATCGCACCGCGGCATTGCTGGCGCTGGTCGGCGCCGTGAACGTGCCGATCATTTATTTTTCCGTGCAGTGGTGGAACACGCTGCACCAAGGTTCATCGGTGAGTTTGTCGCGTTCCCCATCGATGGCGACGACGATGCTGATCGGCATGCTGATCATGTCGCTCGCCGCTTGGATGTATGCGATTGCCGCGAGCCTGATGCGCGTGCGTGCGATCATCGATGAGCGCGACCGCACGGCCATGCCGCTGGCGGATTGAGGAACCTATGAACTGGCACAGCGCGCAGGAATTTTTCCAGATGGGCGGCTACGGCTTCTACGTCTGGGGCTCGTATCTGATGGCGGCCGTGTGCATCGCGATCGAGGTCGTCGCCCTGCGACGCCGGAGTCGAACTCTGAACGTGCGCTCCGGTCTGACTGCTGAACCTCGATCCCCGCACCGATGAAACCGAGACACAAGCGCCTGGCAATGATCGCCGTAGGGTTAGCGGCGCTGGGTGGCGCAGCAGCGCTCATCCTGAACGCGTTCCAAAGCAATCTGGTATTTTTCTTCAGTCCCACGCAGGTGGCTGCGCACGAAGCGCCGCGCGGACGCAGCTTTCGCATCGGCGGTCTGGTCGAACAGGGTACGCTGCAGCGCCAGCCCGACGGCGTCACCGTGCGTTTCGTCGTGACCGATACGGCGCACAGCATTCCGGTGCTTTACAGCGGCATCCTGCCCGATCTGTTCAAGGAAGGTAAGGGTGTGGTTGCCCAGGGCACGCTGGAAGCCGACGGTGCATTCCACGCCAAAGAAGTGCTGGCCAAGCACGACGAAAATTACATGCCGCCGCAAGCCGCCGATGCGGTCGAGAAAGCCAAGCGCGCCGAAATGATGTCGGAGAAGACATTGGTGCGGCCAGGGGAGAAACGGAAGTGAAATGCGTACACCTCAAGCACGCGACAGCCGCTGCGCCGATGGCGATTCGCAGCAAAACCTGTAGCCACAAAATCGCGGCAGGTCGCGCATGATTCCCGAGATCGGTCAGTTCGCGCTTATTGTGGCGCTGTGCATTGCATTCGTGCAGGGCGTAGTGCCGATGATCGGCGCGCAGCGCGGCAACACCGCCTGGATGGCGCTGGCGCGTCCCGCCGCGCAAGGGCAGTTCGTGTTCGTCGCCATCGCATTCGGCTGTCTCGCGTGGTCCTTCGTCGGCAACGATTTTTCTGTGTTGAACGTCGCCAACAATTCCAACTCGAGCTTGCCGGCGCAATATCGCTTCGCCGCGACCTGGGGCAGTCACGAAGGCTCGCTGTTGCTATGGGTGTTGATGCTGACCGTGTGGATGCTCGCCGTCAGTGTGTTCAGCCGGCATCTGCCGCGCGAGATGGTGGCCCGCATCCTGTCGGTGATGGCGCTGATCAGCGTCGGATTCCTGTTGTTCATGTTGTTCACCTCGAATCCATTCGAGCGCATGTTGCCGCCGGCCATCGATGGCCGCGACCTGAATCCGCTGCTGCAGGATCCGGGCATGGTGATTCATCCGCCGATGCTGTACATGGGTTACGTCGGCTTCTCCGTGGCATTCTCGTTTGCGATCGCTGCGCTGATCGGCGGTCAGCTCGACGCAGCATGGGCGCGCTGGTCGCGTCCGTGGACCACGATGGCGTGGGCCTTCCTCACCGTCGGCATCGCGCTCGGCAGCGGCTGGGCTTACTACGAGCTCGGCTGGGGCGGCTGGTGGTTCTGGGATCCGGTGGAGAACGCGTCTTTTATGCCGTGGCTGGTGGGCACTGCGCTCATGCATTCGCTCGCGGTCACCGAGAAACGCGGCGGCTTCAAAGTCTGGACGGTGCTGCTCGCGATCATCGCGTTCAGCTTGAGCTTGCTCGGAACCTTCCTGGTCCGCTCCGGCGTGCTGACATCCGTGCACGCGTTCGCGACCGATCCGACGCGTGGC
>JBBRGM010000583.1:0-2940 GCA_038240725.1 Burkholderiales bacterium
TGCGCTCCTCCTGGTGTAGGCGGGCTACACGGCGTCCTCGCCCTCTTGCCCTCGGCCCAAATCACCCCGGTCGCGCACGCAAGACTTGTTCAGAGCTTCCCTAGATCTAGATACCCGCGTTTCCAGCGCCATCACCCGGCCGCCAGCGCGCCCTCCTGCAGGCGCACTACCGATTCTTTGACCACCTGCGGCGTGAAGCGAAACTGCCGTTCGCACAAGCGGCGATACAGCCCGCCTTCGGCGATCAATTTTTCGTGCGGTCCGATCTGCACGATCCGACCCTGCTCCAGCACGACGATCCGATCGGCATGCAGAATCGTCGACAGTCGATGCGCGATGACGATGCTGGTCCGGTTGTGCATCAGCCGCTTCAGCGCGTCTTGAATCAGATATTCGCTTTCGCTGTCGAGCGCGCTGGTTGCCTCGTCGAGCACGAGCACACGCGGATCGCCGAGAAATGCGCGTGCGATTGCGACGCGCTGACGTTGCCCACCCGACAACTTTGCCCCGCGCTCGCCGAGCAGTGTTTCATAACCTTCCGGCAGCTTGTCGACGAACTCGTCGACGTGCGCAGCCCGCGCGACGCGCAGCATGTCCTCTGCGCTGGCGTCCGGCCGGCCGTACAAAATATTGTCGCGGATGCTGCCGGAAAACAGAATCGTATCCTGCGCAACCGTGCCGATCTGACTGCGCAGCGAACGCAAAGTCACATCGCGCAGATCGATGCCGTCGATCGCCACGCGACCTTCATGCGGATCGAAAAAGCGCGGGATGAGCTGTGCCAGCGTGGTCTTGCCGGCGCCGCTCAAACCAACCAGTGCGATCATCTCGCCCGGCTGAATGTGCAGATCGATGTTGCTGAGCGTGCGCCGATCGGCGGTGTAACCGAACGAAGCATTGTCGAAGCGAACCTCGCCTGCTACGCGTGCCAGGCGTTTCGCCTGCGGCTTCTCGCGCACCTCCGGCTGCGTGTCGAACACTTCGAACACGCGCTCGATCGCGGCGAACGAGCTGTGCACGACGCGATTCATCTCGCTGATGCGATTGATCGGAAAGTACAGTTGCTGCGTGAGACTGATGAACGCGACGACTTCGCCGATCGTCGCCTGTCCGTGAAATACGCGGTAGCCGCCGTACCACAATAGCGCCAGCGTCGCGATCTCGGTCAGCCAATGTACGATCGTGCTGGAGAAGATGTTGATGTGCGAGTTGTTCATCACGATGTGATGCATGCCGCGCGCGCGGGAGAAGAATCCGCGCGCTTCGCGACCTTCGGCCGCGAAACTCTTGACCAGCGCGAAGCCGCCGATGCGCTCGTTCAAGTCGCCGGTAAAACCCTCCCAGGCTTCCTGCACCTGTTTCGATGAGCGATGCGCGCGGCCACCGTAAACACGCATGCAGACGATGTGGAACGGCAACACCATCAGCGCCGCCAGGGTCAGGCGCCAGTCCATCGTCAGCAGAATCGCGAGGTAGAACGTGCAGGCGGCAAGATCCATCCAGACGTTGGTCATCGCCGCGCCGACGAATTGCTGCGCGGTGTGAATGTCGGAAGTCATGCGCGTAACGATCGCGCCAGACTGGCGTGCGTTGAAATAAGAATGGCTCAGGCGCTGGATGTGCTGGAACAGATCCGAGCGCAGATCCAGCATCATTCGATGCCCGGCGAGATCTGCCCAGTAGCTGCGAAAGTACATGGCAACGCCCCACACCGCGTAGACGGCGAACAGCGTCGCTGCGAGGATGTTGAACTCGCCCCACGCACCTTCGACGTGCCAACCGCTCGGCAACAGGCCGGCCACCCAGGCGAGGTAGCTTTCGGTCGCGCGGAACACGGGATCGGTCGGCGGCTTCGCGCTGGCGAATTGCGGCACCAGGCGATCGGTCATGAAGCGCAGCGCCACTGCAAACGCGGCGGGCAGGGTGAATTTGAGAATGCCGCATAGCGTCGCGCCCAGCAGCAGCGCCCAGTATGGTTTCACGTACCGCAGAAAGCGCGGCAGGATGGCGGGTGCGGCGCTGGTCGCCGGTGCGATCGATGCGGGCGCGGCTACGAAGCCTTCGGCCCCAGCTTGCTGCGGTCGATCTGAAAACGTATGCAGCTTCACCCAGCCGCCGAGTTGCCTCGCCAACGCTGCAGTGCTGGTGAATCCCGCCTGAATGTTTCCGAGCATTTTGGCGCCGGCATGGGTAACCAGCGCGGCGGCGAACGTAGTACGGCGAAACATCTAATCTCCCGGTGCAGCATGCGGCGCAAACAACGCACCGAACTATTTTGTCGTCAAAACCACTCATATCCACGGCGTCGATGTTCGGCGCATGCGCTGCGCGACGTCGCGCCGTTCGAGCCGCGATGCATCAGCGATCGCCCCGCCCTGCACCGCGACTGCTCACCGTTTGCGCAGGCCGGCTAAACTGCGTGCTTCGCACTTGGCGTTTGTCGCCGAGCCACCGTCCGTCTCGGGCGTCTTGCTGAAATATCTATCGTCGATGCGAACTTTCCCCGGTGCTGCCGGCCAGGTTGTCAAACATCCGAAGGCGTTCGCATTCCGTGTGCTGAAAGGCTTCCGCGCCAATCAGGGCTTTCTGCTGGCCGGCGCAGTCGCCTACTACACGCTGCTGTCGCTGGTACCGCTGTTGATTCTGGTCGTCATCGGCCTGTCGCACTTCATCGACGAAGGCAGCCTGCTGTTCACGCTGAGCAAGTATCTGGAGTTCGTGGTGCCGGGCCAGTCGGCGGCAATGGTGAAAGAGCTGCAGACGTTCCTGACCAACCGCCAGGTGATCGGCGGCGTCCTGCTGGTAACCATGATTTTCTTCAGCGCACTTGCCTTCACCGTGCTGGAAAACGCGATGTCGGTGATTTTCTTTCATCGCGTGGCCATCCGCCGTCGGCACTTCCTCATATCGGCGGTATTGCCCTATCTCTTTATACTGTTT
>JBBRGM010000584.1:0-2931 GCA_038240725.1 Burkholderiales bacterium
TTCTTCGGTGGCTTTTCGATCGGTGATGTTGCGACTGATCCTGATCAAACCCACCACCGCACCGCTCGCGCCGCGCAGGGGCGTTTTGATGGTGAGAAACCAGCGCGCACGGCCGTCGCGCTCGAGGCTGGGCTCGTCGCGGTTGAACACGGTCTGACCCGCGATAGCGTTCATATCGTCCGCGTGATACAGGTCAGCAAGCTCAGGTGGGTAGAAATCGAACACGGTTTTTCCGAGCAAATCCTCCTCGCGCGTGGCACCCACCGCGGCCAGCGCGGCTGCGTTGCACATCGTAAAGCGCCCGGCGAGATCCTTAGTGAACACCACGTCGGGCAGTGCATCGATGAGCGTGCGCAGGAGGGTGTGCTCGGCAGCAAGCGATGCAGCAACGCGCACGCGTGCGCCGATGTCGCGTGTGATGGTCAACTGCCCAATCAGTTTGCGGTCGGCGTCGTGCATCGGCACGACCGAGACTTCCACGTCGATTGCGCCGCCGCCTTTGGTGACCCAGCGCGTTTCGCAAACGTACGCCTCGTCCCGGCGGATGCGCTGTAGCAGGTGCGAGCGTTCCTCGGGCAGGGACTCCGGCACCAGCAGCTCGACCGCGTTGCGCCCGATGACCTCATGCTGCTCATAGCCCAGCATGCGCGAAGCGGCGAAGCTCCAGCTCGTTATGCGTGCGTCGGGATCGAGGCCGATCAGCGCGTCGGAAAAGTTATCCAGCGCACTCGCCAACTGCACGGCGCGTTGTTCGGCGGTGTCACGCTGCGATTCGGCGCGATTGAGCGACCGCGCGGCAAGCCATACGACGAACGTAAAGATGACGATGTGCGCAGTCGCGAACAACGCCAGACCAATCGCGCCGCCGTACCAGCCGGCCTGCTCGCCGAGAATCGCGAGCCATCCGAGGACCGCCGGCGTGATGATCACCAGCGGCAGAAGGCGTCGCGCCATGGTCCCGCCGCTATGCCGGCTGAAGATCGTCGCCATGAAGCTGCGATCGGGACGCAGCAGCAAAACGGCGTACGCGTGGGCAATGAAGAGCAACGCCGACGCGAATGCCATGGCGGGGTACGGCCGCGCCTGATATACGCTGTGTACTCCGTAGATCTTTGCCAGCAATGAAGCGAAAGCGACGATGAACACCATGAGCGCGATCGCCGCCGCGATCCGATATGCCATACCGGCTCCGCGCGATAGCAACACAAACGCGACGTTCAGCAAGGCGAAGCACGCGGCGGTCGCGCGGGACATGCGGTGCGAATATTGCGGTCCGTGCGCAGAATCCACGCCGAATAGGAGCAGTCTATCGATACCGAAACTGATCGCTGCAGCATATTCCGCCAGCGTCGCCGCAGTCACCAGAATGACCAGCGTGCTGCAAATCCGCGCAGTGCGAATGCGCGTCGGGGCCGCGCGATTCGCATCGGTGCCGACGCACCACAACGCAATACCGGACAGGATGAAACACAGTGCGGTGTTGGATTTCATCGCCGCACCACCCAACAGGACGCTCTGAAGGAGCGGCGCATCGAGCCACCAGCCCACCAGCGCAATCGCGCCGGCAAACGCCGCCGCTGCGGCTGCAAATCCGGCAACGACGTCGGAACCGCGCATCCCGGCGTGAGCCGTAACCGGGATTGGGTGGTGAACCGGACTGGACATGCTGAACGGCTAAGCGATCAGAAGCGAAGCCGGCTCAGGCCCGGCGGCGTTGCTATGCCGCATCGACCTGCGTCGATGCTTCGCGTCATCCAGCAGGAGAACAGCTCAGTACTTTGCATTGCCCGGCGTGCGTGGAAATGGAATGACGTCGCGGACATTCGACAGGCCGGTCACGTATGCGACGGTGCGCTCGAAGCCCAGCCCGAATCCCGCGTGCGGCACGCTGCCGTAGCGGCGCAGATCGCGATACCAGCTGTAGTGATTTCGATCGAGCTTGGCTTGCGCCATGCGAGCGTCGAGGACGTCGAGCCGCTCTTCGCGCTGACTGCCGCCGATGATCTCGCCGATGCCCGGCGCCAGCACGTCCATCGCGGCTACCGTTTTGTCATCATCGTTGAGGCGCATGTAGAACGCTTTGATCTCCTTCGGGTAGTTCATCAGGATCACCGGCTTGCCGACATGCTTCTCGGAAATGTAGCGCTCATGCTCGGACTGCAGGTCCATTCCCCACTTCACGGGAAAGTCGAACTTCTGTTTGGCGTTTTCCAAAATGCCGATTGCCTCGGTGTAGTCCATCCGTTCGAACTGCGTGTCGACGATGCCCTGCAGCTTGGCGATTACACCCTTCTCGATGCGTTCTTCGAAGAAGGCCATGTCCTCGCCGCGCTCAGCAAGCACGCTCGCGAAGATGTATTTGAGCAGCGCCTCGGCCAAGGTCGCATCGTCGGCCAGATCGGCAAACGCGATCTCCGGCTCGATCATCCAGAATTCCGCCAGATGCCGGCTGGTATTCGAGTTCTCCGCGCGAAACGTTGGCCCGAACGTATAGACCTTGGATAGTGCCAGGCAATAGGACTCTACGTTGAGCTGGCCGGAAACGGTGAGGAAAGTCTCGCGCCCGAAGAAATCCTGCGCGAAATCGACTTGCCCTTGCGGCGTGCGCGGCAGGTTCATCAAGTCCAGGGTCGAGACGCGAAACAACTCGCCCGCGCCTTCGGCATCCGCCGCCGTGATGATCGGCGTATTCACCCACAGAAAACCGCGCTCGTGAAAAAATCGGTGGATCGCCTGCGCGATCGTGTGACGTACTCGCGTCGCTGCGCCGATGACGTTGGTGCGCGGTCGCAGATGCGCGACCTCGCGCAGGAACTCGAGCGTGTGCGGTTTCGGTTGAATCGGGTACGAGTCGGGATCTTCGACCCAGCCGACGACGCGAATGTCGGTCGCCTGGATCTCGAATGGCTGCCCTTTCGCGGGCGATGGGAC
>JBBRGM010000585.1:0-2917 GCA_038240725.1 Burkholderiales bacterium
CGGGCCGATGCGGCTGCCCGGCGGCAGAATCCACGCGCGCTCGACGATGGTCGGGCTGCCTTTCTCGTCTAGAAATGAGACGAGGGCTTCGCCCGTGCTGAGCTCCATGATTACTTTTTCGGTGTCGAGTTTTGGATTCGCACGCAGGGTAGTGGCCGCGGTTTGCACGGCTTTCTGATCGCGCGGTGTGAATGCGCGCAGCGCGTGCTGCACGCGATTGCCGAGCTGGCCGAGGACGGTGTCCGGCACGTCGAGCGGATTTTGCGTGACGAAATAGATGCCGACGCCTTTCGATCGGATCAGCCGCACGACTTGCTCGATCTTGGTGAGCAATTGCTTCGGCGCTTCGTCGAATAGCAGATGCGCTTCGTCGAAAAAGAATACGAGCTTGGGTTTTTCGGGATCGCCGACTTCCGGCAGCGATTCGAACAACTCCGACAGCATCCACAGCAGCAAGGTCGCGTAGATCTTCGGCGTCTGCATCAGCTTGTCGGCGGCGAGAATGTTGATGACGCCGCGGCCCTTGTCGGTTTGCAACAGGTCGGCAACGTTGAGCGCAGGCTCGCCGAAGAATTTATCGCCACCTTGTTGTTCGAGCGTGAGCAGACCGCGCTGGATCGTGCCGATGCTCGCGGTCGAGATGTTGCCGTAGCTGGTGGTGAAGTCTTTGGCGTTGTCGCCGATGTGCGCAAGTGCGGCGCGCAGATCTTTGAGATCCAGCAGCAGCAGGCCTTTGTCATCGCACGCCTTGAACACAAGCGCGAGCACGCCTTCTTGCGTGTCGTTGAGCTCGAGAATACGCGACAGCATCAACGGACCTAACTCGGCGATAGTCGCGCGCACCGGGCTGCCTTGATCGCCGAACACATCCCAGAACGTGGTGGGACATCCTGCGAAGGCCGGCGCCGGCAGCTTGAGCGTGTCGAGCCGCGTTTTCAGTTTCGGCGACAGCTCGCCGGCCTGACTCAAACCCGCGAGATCGCCTTTCACGTCCGCCATGAACACCGGGACGCCTATGCTGCTGAAACCTTCCGCCATTTTCTGCAAGGTCACCGTCTTGCCGGTCCCGGTTGCGCCGGTGATCAGTCCATGCCGGTTTGCCATGGCCGGCAGCAGGTAAATCTCGTGTTCACTTTGAGCGATCGGCAACGGCTGCGACATGGCTGGACCCCGTAGTGGCTATGCTAAGATTCACTTAGTATATCCGCGCGATGCAGCACGCCGGCAAACAAGTGCAACTGCGGCGTCGCGCGCATCGACTGCAATCGATTCGACGGCTCGCATCGCTTTTTTCGAACTCGGCAACAGTTCAGGTAAATCGCTATGGCAGGTCACAGCAAGTGGGCCAACATCAAACACAAGAAGGCGGCGCAAGACGCCAAGCGCGGCGCTATCTTCACGCGGCTGATCAAAGAAATTACCGTCTCTTCCCGCATGGGCGGGCCGGATTCGGACACCAACTCGCGATTGCGCCTGGCGATCGATAAGGCGTATGAATCGAACATGCCGAAAGACAACGTCGAGCGCGCAATCAAGCGCGGCAGCGGCGAGCTCGAAGGCGTGAACTACGAAGAAATTCGCTACGAAGGCTACGGCATCGCCGGCGCTGCGGTTATCGTCGATTGCATGACGGACAACAAGACGCGCACGGTCGCCGATGTTCGCCACGCGTTCGTCAAGCATGGCGGCAACCTCGGCACCGATGGCTCGGTCGCTTTCCTGTTCAAGCATTGCGGCCAGCTCGTGTTTGCGCCGGGCACGAATGAAGACAAGGTAATGGAAGCGGCGATCGATGCCGGCGCCGAAGACGTCATCACCAATGACGATGGCAGCATCGAAGTCATCACGTCGCCGCACGATTTCGCGGTCGTCAAACAAGCGCTCGAGAAAGCGGGGCTGAAGTCGGAGCTCTCCGACATCACGATGAAGCCCAATAATGAGAGCATCCTGGCGGGCGATGACGCCGCAAAGATGCAGCGACTGATCGATGCGCTCGAAGTGCTGGACGATGTGCAATACGTCTACACCACGGCTGTAATCGAATGATCGGCGGCTGTAATCAAATGATCGGCGCGCTTTCGCCAGCCATGTTGCGCGCGCGGCTCGCGCGGTGAGAAACGCCGGGCGCTCAATGACGATTGCGCGCCGTGCGGCTCGCGCCGATGTCATCGCAGTTCAGGCGAGCGCTTGAGCGTGATCCGCATTCTCGGAATCGACCCGGGTTTGCGGGTCACCGGCTTCGGCATGATCGAGCGTTCGGGTCAGAAGCTCGTCTACATCACCAGCGGCATCATTCGCACACCGCCGAAGGGCGAGCTGCCCGAGCGGCTCAAGGCCATTCTGGAAAATCTGGCGGAAGTGATTCTCGAACATCGCCCCGAGCAGGTCGCGGTCGAGAAGGTGTTCGTCAACGTCAACCCGCAATCGACGTTGCTGCTCGGTCAAGCGCGCGGTGCCGCCATCTGCGCTGCGGTGTCGCGCGGATTGCCCGTGTCCGAGTACACGGCGCTGCAAGTCAAGCAGGCCGTCGTCGGCAACGGGCACGCGGCCAAACAGCAAGTACAGGACATGGTGCGTCGATTGTTGGGTTTGCCCGGCGATCCGAGCGCCGATGCGGCCGATGCGCTGGCTTGCGCAATCTGTCACGCCAACGGCGGCCAGGGACTGGGCAAACTCGCGACGGCCGGCTATCGGATGCGTAACGGACGGTTGGTGTGATCGGTCGTCTGTCCGGAATCATCCTCGAGAAGCGGCCGCCACTGGTGCTGGTCGACGTGCAAGGCGTCGCCTACGAGATAGACGTGCCAATGAGCACCTTCTATCAGTTGCCCGCCACCGGCGCGAAAGTGATGCTGCACACGCATCTGCTCGTGCGCGAGGATGCTCATCTGTTGTACGGCTTTGTCAGCGAGACCGA
>JBBRGM010000586.1:0-2903 GCA_038240725.1 Burkholderiales bacterium
CTTATGCAATAGGATTGGCGCAGAGCGTGCTGGCGAGTCGACTTGCATAAGCTGGACGCGTGCAATGCCGCCAAAATCGCATGGCAACTGCATCAAAAATCCGAGCTAGTGCACTTGCCGTGCTCGGCATAAGGCGTTTCGAGATTCGACTGCGTGCAGCCAACCGAGACGCTTTAAAAGGTCGTATTCCTAACGCGGAGACACCGTGCACCTTTCGTTCGAAGGTAAGACCGTCCTGGTAACCGGCGCCGCGCGCGGCATCGGCTCCGGCATCGTCGCTGCGTTTGCGGCGAGCGGCGCACACATCATCGCAACCGATGTGCTGGCAAAAGAATTGAGCGCGACCGCTGCACAGATCCCTTGCGAGCACGGCGGCAAGATCGAGGTGCGCGAGCTCGACGTGTGCAACGCCGAGCAGGTCACGGCGCTGGTGCGCGATATCGAGAAGATTGCGAAGCAGGTCGACGTGCTCGTGCAC
Source organism: Burkholderiales bacterium (assembly GCA_038240725.1). GTDB lineage: Bacteria > Pseudomonadota > Gammaproteobacteria > Burkholderiales > SHXO01 > SHXO01. The sequence continues at coordinate 479 of JBBRGM010000586.1, forward strand.
GCTGCCGGCGGCATTCTCGGGCAAACGCGCAAGCCGATCGAGGAGATCAGCGAACAAGACTGGGACGCAATCTATCAGGTCAACGTGAAGGGCGCGTTTCTGTTGTGCCGCGCGGTCGCGCCTGCGATGAAGAAAGCGCGCAGCGGGCGTATCGTTGTGATCGCAAGCCGTGCGGGCCTTGGTGTGAGTCTGACCGGCATCCCATCCTATGGCACCGCGAAGACCGCGCAGATCGGCATGGTGCGCCAGCTCGCACAAGAGTTGGGGGAATTCGGCATCACGATCAATGCGGTCGCGCCGGGATTCCTGCGAACGAGTCCGGACTACGAACGCCAATGGGCCTCTTATGGCGAGGCTGGCCAGCAGGCGATGATCGATCGCATTGCCATGCGAAGACTCGGCGAGCCGAAGGACATTGCCGCCGCGGTTCTATTTCTCGCGTCCGAGCATGCATCGTGGATCACCGGACAAGCGCTGCCGGTGACCGGCGGTCCGCTGTGATCCAAGGATAGCGCGCGATGACGCAGAGCCCCGCTCCCGTCGCCGTCGTTACCGGCGCTGCTCGCGGAATCGGTTACGCGATCGCTGCGTCGCTCGCGCGCAAAAGTTATCGCGTTGCGCTGGCAGACCTTGCCGGCAACGAGCTCGACGAAGCTGCTCGCTCGCTGAAGGAATTCGCGGTCGACGTGATGACACTGCCCGGCGATGTCAGCCACTACGCCGTCGTGCAGACGCACGCGGCACAGGTGATGACTGCATGGGGACAAATAGATGTGCTGGTGAATAACGCCGGCATCTCGCAGCCGAAAACCTTGCTCGCCATCAGCGAAGCGGAATGGGATCTGACCATCGCGGTAAATTTGAAGAGCTGTTTCAACTGGTGCAAAGCCGTCGCGCCGTTGATGCTGCAATCGGGTGGCGGCCGCATCATCAACATGTCCTCGGTCAGCGCGAATACCGGCGGTGCTCCGTCTGCCGTGAGCAAATTCGCCTACGCCGCCTCGAAAGCCGGCATCCTCGGCCTTACGCGCGCGCTCGCGAAAGAGCTTGCGCCACGCATTACCGTCAACGCGATCTGCCCGGGATCGATCGAAACGAAGCTGACGGCGGCGCTGATCAACGCCAACCGCTCGGCGATCGAGCAAACCATCCCGCTCGGAAGACTAGGTACGCCGGAAGACGTCGCCGTCGTCGCGACGTTTCTCGCGACCGTCGAGCCCAACTTCATCACCGGCGAAATCATCGACGTCGACGGCGGCCAGTGGATCAACTGAGCTCACCCAGGCGCGACTCACCGCCATATGGTTGAGAAAGAAAGGCTTCTCTCGTACAGACGTTTTAGATGCGACAAAGCTGATTCCGAAGAGCTTGTGCCGGTCACGCGCATCGGCAAGATGACCTTGAACAAACCAGGAGGCGCGACAGGACTACCGCTGGGCGTGATCGCCGCGTCGAGCGATGCCCCGATTGCGTCGGTAGCGAGGGATTTCATTACGGCGATTGCTGAACATCGCGCGTGGGCCCGGAAAGCGGAGCTTGGCATTGCGGCGCAATGTTTTTTTCCGCGGTCTTGTTGCTTCACCGACGCGTTTGCGGGATCACTCGCAAACGCGTCGTTTTTTGCCTGCCCGCTAAAACTCAAGTCACATTCGGAATCACGTTGCTGGTCATCGGATCGCTGGTCAGAATACTGACGCCGTCGTCGTAGTACACGGTAGTAGGCCGTTGTCCCGGCTTTATGTAGCGCCCACCACTGATCTCTTCGCATTCGGCCTGCGTCAGCAATACCGCGTTCGCATTTGTAGCCATACATCCCTCCTTCCAGATTGACGTTGCATCGGCGCGGCGCTGAATAGCGCCACGCGTGTCCGCTGCGGCGTCTTCCTGCAGCTCGCAACAGACGCAGCGGTCCACGTCAAAAGCCTAGCCGCGAGATGCGCTCGACGGCATAGCTATTTAGTCATAACGCCGTCCCCCTCACGCGCCACCTGTCCTCACGTTTCACATTCCATTCGTACGCACTTATCGAAAGCGATATTCGCATGCGCCGATCGCTCAGCTACTGTCTGCATCGTCGTAACGAGTACTCGCCTGGATCAAGCAACTCGCGAGAGTTCTTACCGACGAACTTTTTCCTCACAGATACCAAGGAGCTTTACATGAACGGCAGCAACAACGCAGTAAGCGAATTGTCCTTCGCGGAAGTCGAGCAGGTGAGCGGCGGCGTCGCGCAGTACACGACGATCGCATCCTGGGCGGTCGGGACATCCGGTGCATTTCAGAAAATGATGGTCGCCAAGCTTGAAGTTCTCGGCAACCCCATCGGGCACTAATCGATTCAATACTTTTCCACAGACAATCACAAGGAGCATGTCATGAACAAGCAACCGCAGAAACTGTCGAGCGATGCGCTCGAGCTGGCCGC
>JBBRGM010000587.1:0-2899 GCA_038240725.1 Burkholderiales bacterium
CCGGTCAGCCCTGCCAGCGCTGCGCCCAGTGCAAAGGTGAGGCTGTAGATGCGCGTCGTGTTGGCGCCGAGCGCGCGGGCCATCGGCGCGTCTTGAATGGTGGCACGCGAATAGATGCCGAAGCGTGTGTGCACGAATAGCCAATACAAGGCCGCGAGCAGCAACAGCGCGATCAGCGGCAGCAGCGCACGATAGGTCGAGAACGAATACTGGCCGACCTCGAAACTGCCGAACGGCGTTTTCAAGCCTTCGATCGACGGACCCGCGACGATCAGCATGCCTTGCGTCGCGATCAAACTGATCGCCCACGTCGCGACGATCGAATCGAACAACCGGCGATACAGCCGCCGGATGATGAAGAACTCGAGGATGAGGCCCACGAGCGCCGCGGCGAGCGTCCCTGCGAGCATGGCAAGCGGGAGCGGCAGTCCGGCACGCGCAGACAAGACGGTGACGTAAGCGCCGCACATGATGAACTCGCCATGCGCGAGGTTGATCACGCCCATCATGCCGAAAATGATCGCGAGACCGAGACCGCACAGCACCAGAAACGCGAACGAATCCGCGAACTGGTAGAAGAACGCGTACGCCTGGACCAGAAAAGTCATCACCGCTCAAAGCTCGTTTGATGCCGTTCGAGCGCCCGCACATCGCGGGCGCTCGAACGCTGGTTACAAGTTACTTCTTCGGCAGATTGCTAGGCGTGTACTGGTTCTGGTCCGGCTTTTTGCTCAAGTCGCAGCCGACCGATCCCAGCCAATACGGCTCGATGTTGTCCCACACTTTCGGGATGTCTACCGAGTGATCGGCCTTCACGTGAATCAGATAGATCGTATGGCTGGTGTGATGGCTCTTCGGATCGATGCACACCTTGCCCGACGGCCCTGTGGTGCAGATGTTGCCGCTGCCCAATGCGGCGGCGACTTTTTTCTGATCCGTCGACCCGGCTTTCTCAACGCCGGCTTTGTACAGATAGATCGCGTCGTACGCGTTAGCGGCTTCCTGGTTGATGTATTCGACTTTGGGAAACTTGGCGCGGAAACGCTTCTTGAAATCGTCGCTGGCGGGCGATTCGACTTCTTCGACGTAATTCGCCGTGACGTACATGTCCTTCAACGCCGGCGGTTTGAAACGCTTGTGCTCATACGCCTGACCGACGTTCACCGAGCTCGCCATCGGAATGCTCAAGTTGGCTGACGCCTGCTGCTCATAGAAGGACGCCTGATTGGCGCCGACCAGCAAGGTCACGAGCACGTCGGGCTTGGCTTTCTGAATGTTCTGTATGGTCTGGCTGAACTGCGAGACCGACAGCGGGATGAATTCTTCGCCCACCATCGTGCCGCCTTTCTCTTTGACGATATTGCGCACCCACTCGGCGGAGATCTGGCCGAAGTTGTAATCGGCGGCGATGGTGTAGACCTTTTTGCCGTACTTTTCCATCATCCACGGGATCAACGTCGAGAACTGCTGCTCGGGTACCGCGCCGGTCACGAAGACGTTGGAATCGCAGACGCCGCCTTCGTACTGATTGTTGTAGAAGTAGAGCTGCTTGTAGCGATCCATGATCGGCCGGATCGCCTCGCGCGATGCGCTCGAGAACCCGCCGAAGATCACGTCGACCTTATCCTGCTGAATCAGCCGGCGCGCAAATTCCTGAAAGCGCGTGTTGTCCGATTGCGTATCGTAATGCGTGATCTTCAGTTTGCGACCGAGCACCCCGCCCTTGGCATTGATCTCATCGACCGCGAGCTGATAGGCGTAGATCTTCGGAATCACCGCGATCGCGAAGTTGCCCGACTGATCTTCCAGCAACCCGAGCTTGATGTCGTCCGCCGCCTGTGCGGCAGGCAAGGACAGAAGCGAAGCGCTGGCCAGAGCACCGACCAGCACTGCAGTTGAAAAGCACCGCTTCGTTGCAGTCTCCACAATGTCTCCTTGGTGGTTATTGTTGCAGTACGACCGCGCGTTAATGCCATGGAGCTAAAACGCAGTGCGTTTTTCCCCTGAGATCCAGGAGGGTTCGCGGCATGGGCGTTCAGCAAACGCCGTGCCGTTGCGCATCATCGCGCTAAGCCGTTAACTTGGCAACATTCTCTGGATTTCGCGCAACGCGCGAGTGAGATTTTCCGCACCAAACGAGATCGACGATGCGACAGTAAGGTGCGATGTCGAAGTGAGTGCTGCGCGTCGATCGCGTCGTTGCTTGGATTCAGCGGACGCGGGGCGCGCGAGACTTCGTCGATGTGCGAGGCGCGAATTTGCATCGAGCGAATACATCGCTCGTGTCGCATTTCGGGAGTCACGCGGAGAACGCAGCGTGCGAAGACGCGGCGCATGCGCTCGCCCGTTCGGCGGTCGCCGCAAGGAAAAACGCGAGCCCTGTCGATACGACTCAGGGTGCGGCGGCCGGAACCGCGACCCCGACCATGCAATCTCGCGTGACGATCGCCGCAAGTTGCTCTTCGCTCCAGCCGTCAGTCCCGCCCGGACGCAACGGCAACACGAGATAGCGCATATCGGCATTCGAGTCGTGCACGCGAACAGCGAGCGAGTCCGGCAGTTCGAGCCCGAATTCACGCAGAACCGTGCGCGGCTCACGAACGACCCGGCTGCGATAGTTCCGGCTCTTGTACCAGTCCGGCGGCAGCCCGAGCAGCCAACGGGGATAGCACGAGCACAAGGTGCACACGATGACGTTGTGTTCCTGCGAAGTGTTCTCGACCACGATGAGCTTGTAGGCGCCTTGATCGAGGCCGACCTCTTCCGCAGCAGCATTGCCGTTTACCAGCATGCGCTGCTTGTAATCCGCATCGAGCCAGGCGCGCGCCACCATTGTCGCGCCCCGTCCAGCATTACGCCCGTCCATGTCTTCGACCTGCCGCCGCACATCGTCTGCGGT
>JBBRGM010000588.1:0-2896 GCA_038240725.1 Burkholderiales bacterium
AGCGCCGAACAGTTTGCGCACCAGATGGTCCTGGCCTTTGTAGCCGGTGGCGAAGACGATCAGATCGGCGGCGCGCGTATCGCCTGTGCGCATGCGCGCGCCTTCTGCAACGAATTCGGCGATGTCGGAAAACTGGATCAGTCCGACTTTACCGTGGGCGATCAGATCGGAACAGCCGACGTTGAAGTAGTAGCCGCCGCCGCGCGTGAGGTATTTGAACTGCCAGCCGGTTGCGTCGTCGCCGTAGTCGAGCTTGAAGCCGGCACGCTCGAGCTTGTCGAGCAGCGGCTTGTCGAGTTGCTTCGCTTGTTCGGTTATGGCGATATGACTTTTTTTCGCGAGGGAGAGCGGGATAGATGCGGTGATCAGATCGCAATCTTCCAGCGAAGGACCCTCGTCGTACAGCGCGTACGGCAACTGCGCGCTCGGTTCGATGTTCACGATTAACGTCGGGCTGCGTTGAACGAGTGTGACGTTCGCGCTGCTCGAGTAGAGGTCCTGAGCGATATCGTGGCCGCTGTTGCCGGTGCCGATGACGAGAGCGTTTTTACCCTTCCATATCTCGCCGTCGCCGTATTGGCTCGAGTGCATAACCTCGCCGCGGAAATCTTGCAGCGTCGGAATGCCGGGCACATTCGGAATGCCGCTGACCCCGGTCGCCATGACGATGTGACGCGGGTGCATCTCGCGCTTGGCGCCGTCTGCGCGGCGTAGCACGACCGACCATCGCTGTTCTTCCTCGTTGTACGAACCGCCCTCGAATTCCGTGGCCGTCCAATAGTTGAGCTCCATGCTTTCCACGTAAGCTTCGAACCATCCGGCCAGTTTGTCTTTCGGAATGTACGTTGGCCAGCTCGGCGGGAACGGAATGTAGGGAAGATGATTCACGTGCACTTGGTTGTGCAAGGTCAGCGCGTGATAGCGATTGCGCCAGTTGTCGCCGATTCGGTTTTCGCGGTCGACGATCAGCGTATCGAGCTGCAGCTGAGTCAGCCGTGCAGCAATCGCCAGGCCGGCTTGCCCGCCACCGACGACGAGTACATCCGGATCTCGGTCGGCATAATCGGCCGCAGATCTTCTGCGGTCGAGCCAATTGGGTCCGCGAAAGTCGCGTGAGTACGACTGGCCCTTCGGACGCGATCTGCCGAGTTGTTCTTCGAAGCCTTTGAGCTCGTCGAGCGCGGTGAGCAAGGTCCACGCTTTCAGCGTGTCGCCAGCGCTGCTGTCAGGGATCAGGCGAAGCACACCGCTGCCGCGCCCCTCCGCCGTTTCGAATTTGAAGATCGCTTCGATCGCCCTCGTTCCCGCGCGTATGACGTGACGGGGCGCAGCTCGTTCGGGATCGATGGCGAAACCAGATGGCTTCGCGCGAGTGGCGCGGGCGCTGAGCTCGCGAACGAGTGCTTCATGGCCGTTGACAGTTTTGATTTGCCAGGTGAGCGCCAGGACATCGCGCCAGTGACTGTCGGGATGAAAGAGGTTTTTCAGCAACGCTTCGCCGCGCCCTGCAAGCGCAGCCTCGAACTGCGTGAGCCAGCGGTCTGCGATCGCTGCGATGGTTTCCGTAGTTGCCAGCATCCTTACTCCCAGGCTATCGGTCGGCGCCGAATGCTCAACTGTACCGTACACCATTTCAGGCGCAGAGGAGTTGCAGGACTGCTGCCTGTCTGGTAGGCGCTATTCGAACAGCATCATCGGTCGTCTCGGCAGTTGGCGCAGTTTGCGCCGGTCTGTAGTCTCCGCGGCGACAGCTGTGTTTACCTGACTTGTTCGCTCGGCAGCCGCAGGAGTGCTTGTCTGAAAAGCATTCAACACATTCGTTGTGGGAGGCGGACTGTCAACCTAGATTACCCACTCGAGTCCGGCATAACGGATCCAATCGCGTCCGATGGATAGAACGCTTGTCGCGAATCAAAAAAAATATCAGTGGAGAGGTGGATGCCTATTTTTAGAGCTACTCGCACGCTTGGTTGGGCTATCTCTCTGTTCGCCTTAATTACTGCGGGATGCTCCACTTCAGGTGGGGAAAAAAATGTCGTGCACCCGATCCCTCGCTTGTACGGTGCCGCAGACCCGCAGTTCTCGCGAACCATGGGGTCGTTTCTCGGGCCTGGGATTGTCGATGGCAATCGAGTTGATTTGCTGCAAAACGGGGACGAGATCTTTCCCGCAATGTTGGAAGCAATTCGTCGTGCTGAAAAAACCATCACCTTCGAGACCTTCATCTACTGGTCCGGCTCGATCGGCAATGAATTTGCGTTCGCGCTGGCTGAGCGCGCGAGGGCGGGGGTGAAGGTTCATGTGCTTCTCGATTGGATCGGCACCAACAAGATGGACGCCGCACTCCTCGCCCAGATGGAGCAGGCCGGCGTACAAGTTCGCAAATATCATAAGCCGCAGTTGCTTCACATGGAGCGGTTGAACAACCGTACGCATCGTAAGTTGCTGATCGTCGATGGTCGGAACGGTTTTACCGGTGGCGTCGGAATCGCGGACGAATGGAAAGGCCATGCGCAAGATCCCGAACATTGGCGCGATTCTCACTATCACGTGCAAGGTCCGGTGGTAGCGCAAATGCAGGGTGTGTTCATGGACAATTGGATCAAAGCGAGCGGCGACGCTCTTCACGGGATCGAGTATTTCCCTGCTTTGACGTCGATGGGCACCGGTAAGGCGCACGTGTTCAGCAGTTCCCCATCAGGGGGGAGTCAAACAATACGGCTGATGTATTTGCTTGCACTTACCGCGGCGGGCGAGTCGATCCATCTATCCAGCCCTTATTTCATCCCTGACGCGCTGGCCATCAAAGCCTTGGCCGATGCCGCAAAGCGCGGAGTGACCGTGCAGATAGTGACGACCGGAAAGCATACCGACAATCAAACGGTACGGCGTGCCT
>JBBRGM010000589.1:0-2894 GCA_038240725.1 Burkholderiales bacterium
GCATACAGCGGAACGATGTAGAAGCCGCCGAATGCGCCGATCAGCCCGAGATCGAGCAGAATCCGCCAGCTTCCAGTACGCGCAGCGAAACTCCACGCGCTAGCTTGTTGCACGGCACCGGGCATCGGGCTCGCGAAGCACAGATCCAGCACGAACAACGTGAGGCCGATCGATCCGAACGGCACCAGGCCGATCTCGATCTTGTGTCCCGACATGCGCTCGCATAAAAGTGAACCCACCGCGACGCCGATCGCGAATACGGCGAGCAGCAAGGTGACTACGCTTTCGTTACCGTTTAGATAATCCTTCGCATAACCAGGAAATTGCGACAGCAGCATCGCGCCGAGAAACCAGTACCACGAGATGCCGAGAATCGACAAGAAAACGGCGCGATTGCCGCGCGTGTATTGCAACGTGCGCCAGGTTTCTCCCAGTGGATTCCAGTTGATCTTGAGATCCGGCGCAGGTGCTGGGGCAAGGGGAACGCCGCGGCTAGTGAAGTAGCCTGCGATCGCCAGCGCAATCGTCACTGCGGGAATCAGTATGCGACCGCTGTCGCCGCGCCCGATCAGCACGCCAGCGAGAATAGTGCCCAGCAGAATCGCAACGAAGGTGCCGGTTTCAACCAGCGCGTTGCCGCCGATCAACTCACTCTCGCGCAGATGCTGCGGCAGGATCGCGTACTTCACCGGACCGAAAACGCTGGAGTGTGTGCCCAGCATGAACAGCGCGACGAACAGCAGCGTGATGTGGTGCGTAACGAATCCGACAGCGCCGACCAGCGCGATCGCAATCTCGAACAGCTTCACCAACCGCATGATGCGCGAGCGTTCGTATTTGTCGGCGAGCTGTCCTGCGGTGGCGGAAAACAAGAAGAACGGCAGGATGAACAGGCCGGCAGCGAGATTGACCAGAATGCCGGCGCTCAAGCTCGAGTTCTGCGCGGCCTGAAAAGTCAGCAGCAGAACCATGCCGTTCTTGAACAAGTTATCGTTGAGCGCGCCGAGAAACTGCGTCACGAAAAACGGCAGAAAGCGGCGCGTCTGCAGCAACTCGAACTGATTGGGCTTGGCTTGATCGCTCATTTATTGTTCTCGTTGTCTGCGTTGCGGCGCGCGATGCAGTAGCTCCTCATGCATTCGCAATTTGCCTTCGTCATCACGTTACGGCGTATCCGGTTTAAGGTTTAGCAGCGCGCAAACGAAAACGGCCCCTCACGGGGCCGCATCGTCAGCGCTCGCGTGCGTTATGCCAGGAGCGGGACGATCAGCAACGCAACGATGTTGATGATCTTGATCAGCGGATTTACCGCGGGTCCGGCGGTGTCCTTGTATGGATCGCCGACCGTATCGCCCGTCACTGCGGCTTTATGGGCGTCCGAGCCTTTGCCGCCGAAGTGACCATCCTCAATGTATTTCTTCGCGTTGTCCCAGGCGCCGCCGCCGGTCGTCATGGAAATCGCTACGAACAGGCCGGTCACGATGGTACCGATCAGCACGCCACCTAGGGCGCGGATTCCGGCACCGGGTCCCATCAGAAAGTTCATACCGAAGCCGACGATCACCGGCACCAGCACGGGCAGGATGGATGGGATGATCATCTCTTTAATTGCAGCCTTGGTGAGCAAATCCACCGCGGCCGAATAGTCCGGCTTGCCACTGCCATCCATGATGCCTTTGATCTCACGGAACTGGCGACGCACTTCGTTCACGACGGCGCCCGCGGCGCGGCCTACGGCCTCCATTGCCATCGCGGCAAACAGATATGGCACCAGACCGCCGATGAAGAGACCGATGATCACTGCAGGATCGGACAGCTCGAAGCCTTTGACCAGCGCGTTCGGACCGAGCGTGCCGGCTGCTACCAGATTGTGCGTGTAGTCGGCGAACAGAACGAGTGCTGCCAAGCCGGCAGAACCGATCGCATAGCCCTTCGTCACGGCCTTGGTCGTGTTGCCCACCGCGTCGAGCGGATCGGTGATGGCGCGGATGGTCGGCGGCAGCTCCGCCATTTCCGCGATGCCGCCCGCGTTATCGGTAATCGGACCGTAGGCATCCAGCGCAACGATCATCCCGGTCATCGACAACATCGCAGTTGCGGCGATGGCAATGCCATATAGTCCGGCAAGACTGTAAGACGCCCAGATCGAAGCGCACACGGCGAGAACGGGCAACGCCGTCGACTTCATCGAGACGCCGAGACCGGCGATGATGTTCGTGGCATGGCCGGTTTGCGACGCCGCGGCGACATGGCGCACCGGGCCATATTCGGTTGCCGTGTAGTACTCGGTGATTACGACCATCGCAGCGGTCAGCGCCAGCCCGACGAGCGAGGCGCCGAACAGTTTCATTACCGTAAGCCCCGGCGCCCAAACGCCGATGTCGGCCATCAGCCAGTTGGTGACCGGATAGAACGCGATGCCGGCGAGCACGCCCGACACGATCACGCCCTTGTACAGCGCGTTCATGATCTTGCCGCCGTCGCTGGCTTTGACGAAGAACGTGCCGATGATCGATGCGATGATCGAAACGCCGCCGAGCACGAGCGGATAGACGATGACGTTCATGCCGCCTTGTTTCAGCAACAGCCCGCCGAGCAGCATCGTCGCGACGATCGTCACGGCGTAGGTTTCGAACAAATCGGCCGCCATGCCGGCGCAATCGCCGACGTTATCGCCGACGTTATCGGCGATCACCGCAGGATTGCGCGGATCGTCTTCCGGAATCCCGGCTTCCACTTTGCCCACCAAATCGGCACCGACGTCAGCACCTTTGGTGAAGATGCCGCCGCCGAGTCGAGCAAAGATCGAAATCAGCGAACCGCCGAATGCGAGTCCAACCAGCGAATGCAGTGCAGTGTCGGGGTTGCTGGAAATCGCCCAGACCAGCCAGTAG
>JBBRGM010000590.1:0-2885 GCA_038240725.1 Burkholderiales bacterium
TGATGGTCTCCTCAGTTTTTATTTGGGATACTCGCATCCTCGGATGCGTAAACATTCGCGGACACCGGGACGTTCGCGGACACCGGTATGTTCGCGGTCACCGGGATGATTCCTGTAGCTTGTGTGCTAATTGCCGTGCGCGCAGCGGCGGGCTGTTCGCCGTACGCATTTGCGTCGCCAGCTCGCTCAGTCAGTGAACGAGCAGACCGTCTTCCGCGCCCACATCGACGATGATGAAGTCGAAGATCCCGGAGATAACATTCGTCTGCATCTCCGATTCCGGAGTGTGGCGTTCTCCACAATCGTTGCCAGCATTCGCGTTAGATCTTCCCGGCGGACACCCGTGATCGACATCATATAGCGAACGACGAACGCAGTATTTCAATTGGAATCGCGGCGCCGGAATGACGAGGGACTGCACGTGGCGTGCTCAACACGTGCGCACTGGAGACGGGCCGGCTAATCGCCGGCGATTGTCTGGAATGCCTTATCGAGTATGTACTCGCAGCTGGGATCTGAAGAGAACGATCGTATGCTTGCTTTGCGCTACGACTAGACTACTGCGCACACCGCCTCAGAGAACATGTTTGTGCAGACACAGGGCAGTCGCGCAACACGCATAGAGATGCACTGTCTGCACGCGTTCACCGGCTCTGTCGGCGCTGGAAGTCTTCCATGAAGCCGGCCAGCATCTCAGCCGCGGGGAGCGTCAGGGCGTTGTAGATGGAAGCGCGAACGCCGCCAATTGCGCGATGGCCGGAAAGGCCGGAGAAGCCCGCCGCGAGGGCTTCAGCAAGAAACCGCTGTTCCAGCTCTGGGTTGTCGAGATTGAACGTGACGTTCATCAGAGAGCGGTCGGCAGGCGCGGCTCTACCTCGATAGAAGCCATCGCTGTTATCCAGCAGGCGGTACAGCAGTTCAGCTTTGCTCTGGTTTACCGCCGCCATGCGCGCCACGCCGCCAATTTCGTTGATGAGCCAGCGCGTGACCAGCAAAACGACGTAGATGGCAAACACAGGGGGTGTGTTGAAATTAGAATGCGTTTCGATGTGGCTGCGGTAGTCCAGAAAGCTTGGAAGATCCGCAGGTGCATCTTTTAGCAACTCGTTGCGTATTAGAACAACCGTTACGCCGGCGGGCCCGATATTTTTTTGGGCGTGCGCATAGATCAGGGAAAACCGTTCGGCCTCGCACGGCTTGGACAGGAAGTCGGAGGACATGTCGCAGACGCGTGGAACATCGTCTCGGCCTAACACTCGATGAAACTGAAGGCCCTCCACCGTTTCATTGGAAACGTAGTGCATGTAAGGCGCATCCGCCGAGAAGGCGGGCTCATTGTCCCTTGGCAGACGCTTGAACCCGTTGGCCTCGCCGCTCCAGACGACACGGATCGCACCTTCAAGTTTGGCATCGGGAACCGCCTTGCCGCTCCAATAGCCGGTGTGCACGTATTCTGCGGGAGATGCTTTCCCATGCAACAGAGTCATCGGAACCATTGAGTATTGTTGCGTCGCGCCGCCCTGTAGTAACAAGACGTGGTAGTCCTCGGATAATCCCAACAGCTTCCGAATATTCGTTTCCAGCTCGGTGATGACGGCGGCAAACCAATCAGAGCGGTGACTGATGCCGAGGACCGACAGGCCCACTTCGGGTACCGCGATAATCGCTTGCTGCGCTTCGAGCAATACGCTTTCCGGCAAAGCGCCGGGCCCACCGGAAAAATTCAAACTGTTGCGTGGATTGACTGCCCCGCGATGTTCCGCGACACGTTCGAGCATGCGTGTCGGCTGCGGGACCGCAGTCAGGCGGAAAAGGAACTCCCGAAATGCGTTCTTCACCTTCTCCATGTAGGGCTGCTTGTAGGGAAACTGCTGCGCCGGATCCATGGCATGCACGACCATGGCAGGGTCAATTTCGAATACCAAGAACCGGCCGTCCGCGGTTTCCGCACAATCGATACAGAGATAGTCGAGTTTCGTGCGCGCGAAGATGGCCTCCAACGCCGCTCGGTGGCGTCGCGCGAAGTCGTCGAAATGCGCCATGAAGGACGCTTCTTCATCCCGCTTCCGCGGCTCTTCGTACATGCCCGCATTTACGTAGTGGATCATCCAGTTCGACGAAATTGCCATATGGCAGGCGAAAGGAGTCCCATCGATCAGGGCAACGCGCATTTTTCGGAACAGCCCGTCCTTGCTGCTGTAATCGATGAACGGAGACAGATAGAACTCTGGGTCGCCAACTCGCGCAAGGTAGGCCGAGATTCCTGATCGACTATCGATTTTGTCGAGGTCGCGCCCGCCATGCGAGCCGATTGGACGCAAAATAATCGGAAAGTCGCAGCTAGCAAATCGTTCGGAGAGACTGACTTTGCCGGTTGCGATAGCCTGCAATACTTGACGGGAAACACGCAGGGTCGGCGGAATAAGCAAGCCGGGTGCATCTTGTAGTAGCTTACTGGCGGCGGCGCGTCCGGTTGTCGGAATATGCTGGGGTGCGTTGATGACGGGTTTCGGCCAGGCGGCCAAGGCTTGCTCCAGCGAGGCAAGCAGGGCGCGCGTCTCGTCGCATTCGCTGATGGCAACCATCAGGGCGTCGTGCTCAGGAATGGGCAAGAGCAGCGGGACGCCGGGGGAGACGTAATAGAAATCCAGATCGATATCGGTGTTCTCCAGCAAACATTCCAGGGGCGTGTTGGCGCCCAGGTCACCCGGCACCATCAGCATTAATAAGCGCAGTTTCGCCGGCTGTTCGGCCGCACCGAGGTGGTACACCCGCTTTAGCGCCAACGCCTGGTCCTGGATGGCTAAACCGATATCGCGCTGCCCAAGGCATAGCATGACGGTCGACAGGTTCATCCATAGATTTGCATCGTCGGGATTGTCCGC
>JBBRGM010000591.1:0-2884 GCA_038240725.1 Burkholderiales bacterium
AGTCGAGCTGCGGGCGATTGGCGGCGCCAAACAGGTGATCGCGGACATACTCGCAAAGAAGTTCGCACAGTGGCCGGCCGTCGGATCGTCGCTCGCATCCGCCGTGCAATGGATCGGTGGTCGAGGCGTCTCTAATACTTCGTCGCCGTCGTCCCTGACGTCGGAGCGCTTTCCCCTTGGCTATTTCCTGGTCGCGCAGAAACCGCAGGCAAGCAGCACGGCAACGGTGGGTATCAGCAGCAGGGTAGCGCGAAGCGAAAAGGCCAAGCACGTGATCGTATACAGGAATGATCTGTTGCCGATGTCGGAAACGTTCGTACAACAGCAGTTCATCGCGTTGAACGAGTGGCGCGGCACGCTGGCCGGAATGCGTCGTGCATCACCATCGATCAACCTTACCGAGTTAAATATCCGGGTATTTCCGCTCAATGCATTGCCCCTGATCGGCGGCGTCTGCACTCGCGTAATGAAATTCCTTTCGCTGAAGCCGATTCTCGTAGAACGCTGGCTCGCTGGGCTGCAAGCGCATCTGGTTCACGTCCATTTCGGCGTCGACGCCGTCGCACTCTGGCCTGCGGCGCGCAGACTGCAAATACCGATGTTAGTTACGCTGCATGGATACGACATCACTATTGCCTCCGCCTGGTGGCAAGCTGGTCTGGGAGGCAAGCGCCATCGCAACTATCATCAGACGCTGATCGAGATGTCGCGCGATCGCCGTGTCCATTTCGTCGCCGTGTCCCGCAGCATTCGCAACCGCGCGATCGAGCTCGGCATTGCCGAGGACAAGGTGAGTGTCCTGCACATCGGGATCGACATCGAAGCGTTCATTCCCGGACCGGTGCCATTGTCAATGCGACCGAGCCGCATCTTGTTCGTCGGTCGACTGGTTGAGAAGAAGGGCTGCGATGTGCTCATCCGCGCCGTGCATCGGCTGATGCCAATGGTACCGGATGTGGAGGTCGTAATCGTAGGCGATGGACCGTTGCGCGGTGAGCTCGCACGATTGGCCGCAAAGTTATCCGTCCCTGTCTATTTTGCGGGTTCTATGGCACGGGACGAAGTCAAACAGCAGCTCGATCGTGCCCGCGTATTTTGCCTGCCCAGTATCGTCGCGGAAAACGGCGATGCGGAAGGATTCGGTTTGGTGTTGCTCGAGGCGCAGGCTTGCGGTGTGCCGGTAGTAACGTCCGCTCAGGGCGGGGCTAGCGAAGGCGTCATCGACGGCGTGACGGGTTTATCGTTTCCAGAGAAAGATGTTGCTACGCTGGCAAAACACTTGATCAGACTGCTCACGGATGACCAGTGCATTGCGCGCATGTCGGACGCCGCGCCGCGTTTCGTCGCCGAGCACTTCGATGTGCGGACTTGCACCCGCGCGCTCGAAGGACTTTACGACGAGCTCGTGAGGGTGTCCGGGTGATGCGTGGGTTGCTGCTATGAGTAATCGGCCGGGCCAGTGGGTTTGAGTGTCCTCAACAATGCGCGCTGGATTGCGATCTCTCAGATTAGCCGCAGTGCCGCTCAGCTGATCAGCGTTTTAGTGCTGGCGAGACTGCTCGCGCCGGCGGAGTATGGGCTGATGACGATGGCGACCGTCGTGATCACCTTCGCAAGCATTTTTCGCGAGATGGGAACTACCGCAGCGCTGATTCAAAAGCGTGAGCTCAGCGACCGCACGACGACAGCGGTGTTCTGGTTCAACGTGCTCACCGGAATTTCCGTTGCCGCCATCATCGCAGTCGTGACGCCGCTAATCTCCAAAGGCTTTCGAACGGAGGCACTGACGACTGTGATCTGGGCGCTGGTTCCCGTCTTTCCAATCGCGAGCCTCGCGAGTGCGCATCAGGCGCTGCTTGAGCGCGAGTCACGCTTTAAGGTACTGGCTCGGATCGAGATAAGTTCTGCCGTGGCGAGCTTGATTGTCGCTGTGGTGCTCGCACTAAATGGAGCTGGCGTCTACAGCCTGGTCGCGCAGACGCTTACTACTGCGGTGCTATCGACGACGCAGCTCTGGATTGCTTCTCGTTGGCGTCCACGGGTGCGGGTTGCATGGTCGGAGCTGGGAGCGGTACTAGGGTTCAGCAGCAATCTCGTTGGTTTTAATCTGGTCAACTTCTTTGCGCGCAACGCGGACAGCATGATCATCGGGCGCTACATCGGCTCTGCAGCACTTGGTACATATTCGCTTGCCTATAAGTTGATGCTGTTTCCGACGCAGAATCTGACCTTCGTGGTGGGTCGCTCGATGTTTCCCATCATGAGCCGGCAGCAGGACGAGCGCGCACGCAACGCTGCGTTGTATCGGAGGTCGGTCGGCGCCATCGCGATGGTTACCGCACCCATGATGAGCGGTGCGTTCATGCTGAGAGAGCCGTTAGTGAACATCGTCTTCGGACAGCAGTGGGCAGCGGCGGCAGGCGTGCTCGCGTGGCTGGCGCCGGTGGGATTTCTCCAGTCCATCGGCAGCACCACGGGAACCGTCTTCATGGCACATGGCAAAACGGCAACGTTGATGCGGCTGGGAATCTTCTGTGCCGTATTGCAAGTGGCGGCATTTATCGCGGGCGTGCCATATGGCGTAGAGGGGGTCGCGGCTTGTTACTTCCTCGCCCATCTCGTCATCGTGCCCCTATGTCTTGTGCTTGCTCTGCGCGAGCTCGACGGGGGGCTGCGACTGCTGCTGCAGCGCCTGGTCGGTCCTATAGCAAGCTCGGCAATCATGTGCCTAGCGCTCTGGATGCTACACGCGGCCGCACCGTTGTTTGCCGCCGGCATCGTCGGGTTTACGGTGAGCTGCGTCGCGGGGGCGGCCGTATATGCGCTCTCGCAACATTGGCTGTTCGCCCAACGAGTGAGCGATCTACTCAGACTCGCCCGGGCG
>JBBRGM010000592.1:0-2870 GCA_038240725.1 Burkholderiales bacterium
CAAGCTTAAGACGGCGTAACTCAATCAGGAGCGAGAGACCATGGAGCGAGCGCAACCGACCGTGCAAATCGACAACGACAGGCTGCGAGTTACCGAATGGCGGTTTGCGCCGGGCGCGGCAACGGGTCATCACCGGCACGAGTTCGAATACGTCGTGGTGCCGATGACTACCGGCAAGCTGCTGCTGGACGAACCGGGGGGCAAGCGTCACGCGGAGCTGATCACGGGACGCAGCTACACCCGCCCAGCCGGCGTGGAGCACGACGTAATCAACGACAACGATTTCCCGTTTGTATTCGTCGAAGTCGAAATCAAGCGCTAGGGCCGCCGCCGGATGCCTGTTATCGCGGTGTTCAATCAGAAAGGCGGCGTCGGTAAAACGACGACGACTCTAAATCTGGGCGCTGCCCTGGCGGCGCGGGGCCACCAGCCGATTCTCATCGACCTGGATCCGCAAGCCAGTCTGACCGTCGCCATGGGCGTTCGCAACGTCGCTCCGGCGCAAAGTTTGTTCGCCTTTTTCAAGGGCGAACAGCCCCTGAGCGCGCTGGCGCGTACGTCATCGTCCGGCCAACACCTCGTTCCGGCATCGGTAGATCTGTCCAAGATCGAGTCGCTGCACGGCGGAGACGCATCGATCGCGCGGCGCCTCAAGCAAGGTATCGAGAGCGAATATCCCGACACTGCCCGACCGATTCTGATCGACTGCTGCCCGATGCTCGGTGTGTTGACCCTTAGCGCCTTGATCGCTTCAGATCATGTGCTGGTGCCGATCTCGGCCGATTTTCTTTCGTTCGAAGCGGCGGGCAAGTTGCACTTAGCGCTCGGCGTTCTCGAACAGCGGCTCAACAAACACTTCGTCCGCCATCTGGTGGTCACGCGTTTCGACGGACGGCGCAAACTGTCATACAGCATCTATCGCGATCTCAAAGCCCGCTTCGGAGCCACGTTGTGCGACACCGTGATTACCGAGAGCGTAACGCTTGCCGAGAGTCCGTTGCACGGGAAAAATATCTTTGGCTACGCACCGGGCAGTCAAGGTGCGGTCGATTACAAAGCTTTGGCCGAGGAACTGGACAACGGCCGATTTTTTCCTGCACAAGGCGGACCGATTGCGGCCGCAAAAAATCTGGGAGACGCTTCATGAGACGCCAGCGATCTTTGATCCTCAGCATTGCGTTTGCGATAACGCTGATTGCACCGGTACACGCGCTCGCAAATATGGGGGCGGACGACAGCAGCCCCTCCACCGGCGATCCCAATATCGAGGAAGCCAAGAAAGCAGTGGACGCGCAGGACTGGAAGCGTGCAGTCGAGCTGTTGACGAAAGCGGCCGCCAGCGATCCGAACAACGCGAACGTGCAAAACTGGCTCGGCTTCGCGCAACGCAAATCGGGCAATCTCGATGCGGCGTTCTCCGCGTATAACGAAGCGTTGAAGCTCAACCCCGGTCACAAAGCTGCGCACGAATACATCGGCGAGGCTTATCTGATGGCCGGCAATCTCGCTAAGGCCGAAGAGCATTTGGCGCAATTGCAAAAGCTTTGCAGCCCCATCCCGTGCGAGGAATACAAAGACCTGCGCCACGCAGTCGATGACTACAAAAAGAACAACCCGAAGAAGTGAGCGAAACAGCGGTCAAAGCGGTGTTGTGGGATTTCGGCGGGGTGTTCACGGAGAGTCCTTTCCACGCATTCGCACAGTTCGAACGCGACCGTGCGCTGCCTGCCGATTTTTTGCGTCGGGTGAACAGCACCGACCCCGATGCAAATGCATGGGCACGATTCGAGCGCGGTGAATTATCGCTGCTCGCTTTCGGCGATGCCTTCGAAGCCGAGTCGCGCGCGCTCGGCCATGCGGTGCGCGGTGAGGACGTGATCGAGTTGCTGTATGGCGCCGTGCGTCCGGCGATGGTGGAGGCGCTGCGGCGCTGCCGACAAAAATTTCGCACGGCATGTCTCACCAACAACATCAACACAGGTGTCGGGCACGGGCTGCCTACGACCGCAGATCGTGCGCGCGAGATCGCCAAGATCATGGCGCTGTTCGATCTCGTGATCGAATCGAGCAAAGTCGGCGCTCGCAAGCCGGAGGTGCGGTTCTATCAGCTGGCGCTGGAGCGGCTTGGGATCGCGGCTCGGGAAGCCGTCTATCTCGACGACCTGGGTATCAATCTCAAGCCGGCGCGCGCGCTTGGCATGCAGACTATCAAGGTGGAAACACCGGAACAGGCGTTGCGCGAGCTCGAGACCGCAACCGGCCTGCAGCTGATCTAGTGAATAGCTACGGGCGTCTTGGTTTCCGAGGCGCGCGCGCAAACGCCCAATCGTAGACTGGTCGCGGCGTCAGCTTCAACAGCGCCCCCACCAGACCCATTTGCCACGGTATCACTGCATGCGCGCGGCGCTGCTCGATGGCGCGCACCATGCGCTGTGCGGCCTGCTCTGCCGACAACATGAAGGGCATTGGATAGGGGTTTTTCTGCGTCATCGGCGTGTCGACGTAGCCCGGACAAATGGTCACAACCGAGACGCCACTGCCGTGCAATTCCACGCGCAAGCTTTCCAGATAAGCGATCGCGCCAGCTTTGGATGCCGAGTAAGCGCCGGAACCCGGGATCCCGCGAAATCCGGCGACGCTCGCCATACCTACGAGAATGCCGTGCCGATGCTTGCGCATTTCGGCGATAAAGGGCTGAAACGTGTTCACCAGTCCCATCACGTTGGTGTCGAGAATCCTTTGGAATACCTCGCGATCTTCTACATGCTCAGTAAGCGTCCCGACGCTGACTCCGGCGCTGCCGATGACGATGTCGGCCGCACCGAACTTCGTTTCGAAATCACGTGCGGCACGCGCCAGGCCGTCTGCAT
>JBBRGM010000593.1:0-2855 GCA_038240725.1 Burkholderiales bacterium
GATTATTGGGTTGCGTCAGGTGCGGCGTCTGCATCGTTGCGCTCCTCGCCAAGGTACCTACCTTGGCTTCGCCGCGACGCCTCGCATCCATCCGCACCTGACGCAACGCGCGTCGCAAGACTTGTTCAGAGCTTCCCTAGATGCGCAGCGCAATGCGTTCTTGGAAAATCTTGCGATCGCCCTTCGCGGCGTTGCGAAAGCTGCGCGGCGAAACGCCGGCTGCGCGATGAAACGTGCGCACGAAGTTGGACAGATCCGCGAAACCGACATCGAGTGCGACGTCCATTATCGAGCGCGCGTCTTCGGCCAGCAGGCGGGCGGCGCGCCGCAAGCGTGAGCGAAGCAGATATTGATGCGGCGTTACGCCGAGCACCTTGGTAAAAACTCGCAGGAAATGAAACGGGCTCAGCCCGGCTTCCCGCGCTGCGCTCGCAAGGTCGATCGCTGCGTGCGCGTTGGCTGCGATCCACAGCGCTGCATCTACAGCGCGCCGGCGGTCGGGTGCCGAGACGACGCGCGATGCCGGCGCTCTATGCGATACCGCTGCTACGAAGCGTGCGGCGAACAGCGTTACCGTTTCGTCGACGGCGAGATCGCTCCTGCCAGCGGCGGCGGCCTGCGTGAGCTCGCCGAGCACCATCAGCTCGGCGATCGGTGGCACGCAGGCGATGCGCCAGAGCTTGCGGTCATCGCCGATGCTGTCGACCAACGCCGACGAAAACTGAAACGACAGGCATTCGTCGCCGCACACGTGATCGTGCGTACAGATGAATTCGTCGTCGGGATGTCCGACCAGAACCGAACCGACCACCAGATCGAACGACTTGCCGCGCGTGCGATAGCCAAAGCTGCCCTTGCGCACGTAAGACAGCGAAAAGCCCGCATGACGCTCGACGAACGGCCGGTCATGCGGTTGCGCGGTGCATCGGTAATCGAACACCGACATCGATGCGTGTTGGAACAGAGCGGTGGCAGACATGCTGCCGATCCTACCTGCGTGAGCGATGGGTGGCAACCGACGCCGCAGAAGCGAAGTGGCGCGCGACACCAGACCATCGTAGCTTGACACGAGGCACTGGTGCGCTATCATTCACCCTAATAGATGAATGACGAGCGATGGCGGCACCTAACAATCTCGATCGCACCTTGATCGCACTGGCAGATCCGACCCGACGCGCGATTTTGCATCGGCTGTCGAAGGGTGAGGCGCGCGTGACCGAGCTCGCCGAGCCGTTTTCGATATCGCTCAACTCGGTGTCGAAGCACATTCTCATGCTCGAGCGTGCGCGCCTGGTGCGCCGCCGCCGTGTCGGACGCGAGCATCTATTGTCGTTCAATCCACAGCCGCTCGCGGCTGCCGCCGACTGGATCGCAGCGCAGCGCTCGATCTGGACTGCACGACTCGACGCGCTCGACGCCATGCTGCAGGCCGAAGACCGCGCAGCCCTCCCAACCGCAAACAAAAAAGGACGATCACGATGAGTGCCAAGGCGGCGGGTTCCACTGTTCGCGTACGCCACAGCTTCACCGCATCGGCCGAGCGCGTATTCGATGCGTGGCTGGATCCCAAGCAAGCCGGCAAGTGGCTGTTTGCAACGCCGACCGGCACGATGGTGCGCGTCGACATCGACGCACGCGTCGGCGGCGGATTTAAGTTCGTCGATCGCCGCGATGGTGAAGATGTCGAGCACGTCGGCGAATACCTCGAGATCGATCGGCCGCGGCGTCTCGTGTTCAGCTTTGCAGTGCCGAAGTATTCGCCAATTAAAACGCGCGTGACGATCGAGATCGTCGCTCGCGGCATCGGCTGTGAGCTGGCCTTGACGCACGAGGACGTCGACGCCGACTACATCGCTCGTACGAAGGAAGGCTGGACGCACATCCTCGACGGGTTGGCTGCGAACATCGGCTAAAGCTTTACTTTTTTTGCCAGCTCTGCCGCGCGCCACAGATACCAGCTGGCCAGCGTGCGGTAGGGCCGCCAGCGTTCGCCGCGCTTTTCCATGTCGGCCGCCTGCGGCAACTCTCGCTTCTTGAACGCGACGGCGAAGCCTTTGCGGATGCCGTAATCGTCGACCGGCAGCACGTCGGGGCGCCCGAGGCGAAACATGAGCAGCATCTCGACCGTCCATCGGCCGATGCCCCGCACTTCGGTGAGGCGCACGATGATCGCTTCGTCATCCATCTCGTGCAGCTCCGCAAGTGTGGGCAGCTCGCCTGCCACGGTGCGTCGCGCCAGATCGCGCAGCGACAGAAGCTTCGAGGCCGACAGTCCTGCGCCACGTAACTTCTCGTCCGAGGCACGCAGAATCTGCCGCGCGGTCAGCCCTTCTTGCGCATGCGGGAACAGCGCGCGAACGCGCGCGAAGATGGTCTCAGCCGCGCGGCCGTTGAGCTGCTGATACACGATCGCCTCGGCAAGTGCCGCGAACAGGCTGGGCGTTCGCTTCAGTTGCATCGTGAACGGGCCGACGCCATCCATCAGCTTTGCAAGGGCCGCATCGCTCGCCCGCAGATGTTTCAGCGCCGTGTCGGGATCGAAATGAAACTTGCCGTCGCCTTCGAATAACGCACCCGTCCCAGGCGTGTGTGCGCTTTCGATGGCAAGCATGCGGAGCTTGGTCGTGATACCGCCATTCGCAGAAAACCCGCCGACTTTGCCGCTCGCTGCCAGAACGCGATGACAGGGCACAACGATCGCGAAGGGATTGTGACCGAGCGCCTGGCCGACCGCTCGTGCAGAGCCGGGCGCGCCGAGTTGCATCGCGATCTCGCCATACGATGCGGTGGCACCGGGAGCGATGGCGCGTGCGGCCTCGTACACTCGGCGATGAAACGGCGGTACGTTTTCCAGA
>JBBRGM010000594.1:0-2852 GCA_038240725.1 Burkholderiales bacterium
AGCGCTTCGGTCGAAGTGCGCAGCTCGGTGGTCTACGCCACGTTCATCGTCGCGCTCGTGTTCGTTCCGCTGCTGACCTTATCTGGCGTGGCCGGCAAGTTGTTTGCGCCGCTCGGCTTCGCATACATTCTCGCGATCCTCGGTTCGCTCGTGGTAGCGCTCACCCTCACGCCGGCGCTGTGCTATTTGATGCTGGCGCGCGGCGAGCTCAGCAGCGACGATCCGCCCGCGGTTGCCTGGTTGAAGCCGCGCTATGTCGATTTGTTGCGGCGGATCGAACGTTTCCCAGGCCGCATCGTCAGCGTCGTGTTCGCGTTCATTGTGCTCGGCATCAGCATCTTGCCCCTGTTTTCGGGGGAGTTTATTCCGGCGCTGCGCGAAGGTCATTACATCATTCACATGACGGCGGTTCCCGGCTCCGCGGAATCGGAATCGCTGCGCATCGGCACGCGCTTGGCGCGCGGGATCGGCTCCATCAAAGGCGTGCAGTCGGTCGCGCAGTGGGTCGGACGCGCGCCCAACGGGGCCGATACGTTCGGCACCCATTACAGCGAGATCGAAGTCGAGATCGGACCGCTCAACGGCAAAGAGCAATCGCGCATCCTGCGCGAGATCCGCGCGACCTTATCGGGTCAGCGCGGCGGCGAGTTTGCCGGCGTGACGTTTGCGGTCAACACGTTTCTTACCGAACGCATAGAAGAAACCATCGCGGGATTCGCCGCACCGGTCGTGATCAACGTGCATGGCCCCGATCTCGACCTGCTGGATCGTGACGCGCAGGCGATCGCGTCGACCGTCGCCAAAGTCCCGGGTGCGCGCGACGTGCAAGTGCAGGCGCCGCCGGGCACGCCGCAGGTGGTGATTCGTTTGCGGCAGGACCGCGCCGCGGCACTCGGCATTGCCCCTGCGACGGCCTTGGAAGCGGTCAGTGCTGCATATGATGGCGCGCCCGTGGCACAGGTGTATGAGAACAATCATGCGGTGGCGCTGGTGGTGGTACTCGCGCCTGAAGTCCGCAACCGCATTACCCAGATCGGTTCACTGCAATTGCGCAGCGCCGATGGTGCTTTGGTGTTCCTGCGCGACATCGCCGATATCGACTTGAGCGGGGGCCGCTACAAGATTCTGCACTCCGCCGGCCGACGCATGCAAAGCGTGACGGCCAGCGTAAGCGGGCGCGACATCGAGGATTTCGAAAACACGCTGCGCGATCGATTGACACGCGAGGTCAAGCTGGCGGCCGGCAACTTCATCGTGTTCGCCGGCACCGCGCAAGCGCAGGCGCAGGCGCGCGAAGATCTGCTGGTGCACTCGTCGATCGCCGGCATCGGCATTTTCCTGCTGCTCTATATCGCGTTCAACAACCTGCGTAATTTGCTGATCACGTTTTTGAACTTGCCGTTCGCATTGATCGGCGGCGTCTGCGCGGTGCTGTTTACCGGCGGCTGGCTATCGCTCGGTTCGCTGGTCGGATTCGTAACGCTGTTCGGAATCACGCTGCGCAATTCGATCATGCTGGTGTCGCACTACACCTATCTCGTGCAAAGCGAGCGCCTGCCGTGGAATGCGGACACCGCGCTGAAGGGCGCGGCAGAACGGCTGCCGTCGATTTTGATGACTGCTCTGGTCACGGCGCTGGGATTGTTGCCGCTTGCGCTGGGGAGCGGCGAGCCTGGGCGTGAGATCGAGGGGCCGATGGCGACCATCATCGTCGGAGGCCTGATTACCTCGACGCTGCTCAACCTTCTCGTGTTGCCGACGGTGCTGCTGCACTTCGGACGCTTCGAGTTGCAAGCCTCGCGCTGAGCGTCCGAATTACTTCGATTCTTTCGGATCCGGCGAGTCGCTGGGAACCGCAATCGGATCGCTGGCGGGAAAGGTCTCGCCGAGCGCCTCGTCCAGCAGCCACTCGTCGTGCTCCGGCGTGTGCGGCTGCGGCAGGTCCGAAGAAGTGACTTTTAGATCCTTCGCCGGCATTCCTATCGGGCTGTCTTTCGGTTTGGTCATGAGGATCTCCATAATGAAAAGGTTGGAGGCGTCGGGCTCTGGGAAGTTTGCGCGGTCGTTGGTTAACCGCATGACGCGCTGACTTCGTTGAGATATATCTCGCGATGACTGACGCGCTCAGCGCGGCGACGTCATCCGTTCCGGCCGCACCCATTGCTCGAATTGTTCGGCCGTGACGTGACCGGACTGCACCGCCGCTTCTTTCAACGTCGAGCCTTGCGCGTGTGCGTGCTTGGCGATCTCAGCCGCGCGGTCGTAGCCGATGTGCGGCGCAAGCGCGGTCACCAGCATCAGCGATCCTTCCAGCAGCGCTTGAATCCGTTCCGTTCTCGCCTCGATGCCTTCGACGCAATACCGCGTGAAGCTCGCGACACTGTCCGACAGCAGCCGCGTGCTCTGTAGAAAGTCGTAGATGATGACCGGCTTGAACACGTTGAGCTCGAAGTTGCCCGACGCCCCGGCAAAATTGATCGTGACGTCGTTGCCGAAAACTTCGCAGCACACCATGGTCAGCGCTTCGCACTGCGTCGGATTGACCTTGCCCGGCATGATCGAGCTGCCCGGCTCGTTTTCCGGGAGCGACAGCTCGCCTAATCCCGAGCGCGGACCGGACGCCAGCCAGCGCACATCGTTGGCAATTTTCATCAACGCGGCCGCGAGGCTTTTCAGCGCGCCGTGCGCAAACACCAAAGCATCGTGCGACGCCAGCGCTTCGAACTTGTTGCTTGCACTGACGAACGGCGAATCGGTCAGGCGCGCGAGCTCAAGCGAGACGCGCGGTCCGAAGTCGGGCGGTGCGTTCAATCCGGTGCCGACAGCGGTGCCGCCGATGGCAAGCTCGTACA
>JBBRGM010000595.1:0-2837 GCA_038240725.1 Burkholderiales bacterium
GGACCGGAGTCGAGCGTGAACATGCTCTGTCCGGCCTTTACCTTGGCGCCTGCTTCGTAATTCCAATGCTCGAGAATGCCGCTGATGCGCGGCCGCACTTCGGCTTCGCGAAAGCCGGCGATCTGTCCGATGTATTCGTAATTGACCGCAACTTCGTGCGGCTCTACGACGACGACATTCACCTCCGATGGCGGCGGAGCGGGGGGCGCAGGCGGTTGTGACGGTTTGCACGCGCCGAGCGCGGTCACCAAAATTCCCGCGACTGCGGCATAACCCCATAGACGAAAGCCGACTTGCATGTGGTAGTCCCCTTGAGTGCGTGCAATGTACCGGATTGGATGAACCCGGCATTCGGAGAGGGGCAGAACTGCAACGCCGTGCTCCGAGACGCAACTGCTATTGGATAAAGATGCGCGTACCGTCCCCACGCGATATAGCGCCGTTCGCACCCGACTCGATTGAACCCGACTCGATGAAGCTGGCCGGCGCTACTTGGAATGAGGACTTGTGTTCACTGCAGTTTACATACATGCTAGAATGTATGCAAAGAAATTTTGCGCACTGAAGCAGAGCACACCAGAGCAGAAACAAAACTGCAGTAAAGGAGCGCAGCGTAGCGGATTGCACGCACGCTCGCCGCGCTAGTCGACGCGGCATAACTGCCGTCGGCGCAGAGCAGTGGTCGGCGCAGAGCAGTTGCGCTAGCAGTGCGCGGGCGTCATGCATGCCGTGTACGCGGGTGCTGCGCGCCGGCAGCGAAACATCAGCGGCGCGCGACATTATAGTGCACCAGGATCGCATGAGCCGTCGAAGAAGAGCTCGGATGATCCAGCGCTTGAGAAGATGAGGACGGGCACATGGTAAAACGAACGAGAGCCGAAGCGCTGGAGACGCGCGATCGAATTCTGGATACGGCCGAGCACGTATTCAGCGAACGCGGCGTCTCCCGCACAACGCTCGCCGAAATCGCCGATGCCGCCGGCGTAACGCGCGGCGCAATCTACTGGCACTTCCGCAATAAAAGCGCAGTATTCACCGCAATGTGCGACCGCGTGACCTTGCCGATGGAAGAAATGATCCAGCAGGCCGCGAGCGAAACGGTGAACGATCCCGTCGCGACAATCAAAGCGCTGTGCGGCAGTTTTCTGCGTCGCGCCTCCGAAGACGAGCAGTGCCGGCGCGTGTTCGAAATCCTGTTCCACAAGTGCGAATACGTCGATGAGATGGCCGAGACGCTCACGCGTCAGCTCGACTGCCGGGCGAAGGGCGTCTCGATCATGGAGCGTGCGTTTTTGAATGCCGTGAAGAAAGGCCAGCTTCCGGCTAAGATGAACGCGCGCCGCGCAGCCAACGGTCTTGCCTGTTACCTCGATGGCTTGATCTACAACTGGCTGCTCAATCCGAAATCGTTCAACCTGCCGAAGGAAGGCGGTTGGCTGGTGGAGCAATATCTGCGAGGCGTGCGGGCCGCGCCCGAGCCTGAAAAGAAAACAGTTCGGCGCAGTCGGTCGCGTGCACCGGCCGCTTCGTCGCGTCATGCTTGAACGGAACCGATTCAGGCATGATTGAGATCTGCTAACAGCGCGTTTTCCAGCGCGCGGTCGGACCTAAACGGGAGAGAGATGCCATGAGCACCGAGAAGAAATTCGCGTCGCAGGCCGACCTCGCAGACAAAAAAATCAGCTTCGACAAATTGTCGGATCGCGCCTATGCGTATACCGCCGAGGGCGATCCCAACACCGGCATCGTGATCGGCGACGACGCGGTGATGGTCATCGACACGCAGGCGACACCGGTGATGGCGCAGGATGTCATCCGCCGCATTCGTGAAGTCACCGACAAGCCGATCAAGTACGTCGTGCTTTCGCACTATCACGCAGTGCGCGTGCTGGGCGCGACGGCGTACAAGCCCGGGCATGTAATCGCGAGCAGCGATACCTACGATCTGATCGTCGAGCGCGGCGGGGCGGACATGAAGAGCGAGATCGAGCGATTTCCGCGCCTGTTCCGTTCGGTCGAATCGGTGCCGGGCCTGACCTGGCCGACGCTCACCTTCAAGGGCGAGATGACCTTGTGGCTCGGCAAAGTGCAGGTGAAGATCATGCAGCTCGGCCGCGGGCATACCAAAGGCGACACCGTGGTGTGGCTGCCGCAAGACAAGATTCTCTTTTCCGGCGATCTCGTCGAATACGAAGCCACGCCGTATGCAGGCGATGCGTATTTCAAAGACTGGCCGAAGACGCTCGATGCGATCGCAGCGCTCGCGCTGGAAAAACTGGTACCGGGACGCGGCGCCTCGCTGCAGACGCGCGAGCAAGTGGAGAAAGGTCTCGCGGCGACACGCGGATTCATCAGCGATCTGTTCGCGTCGATCCAATCCAGCGCGGAAACCGGCAAAGAGCTCCGTGAGATCTATCAGAACGCATACAGCCAGCTCAAGCCGAAATACGGTCACTGGGTGATTTTCGATCACTGCATGCCGTTCGATGTGAGCCGCGCATTCGACGAAGCGACGCAGTACGGCGATCCTCGCATCTGGACCGCGCAGCGCGATAAGGATCTCTGGCAGGCGCTCGAGGGTTAGCGCGATGCGCGGGGGCAGCGCAAAAGGCTCGCTGACCGCCGACTCCGCGATCGCGTCGCAATCGAACGCGCTGTCCTATCAATCCGGATTCGGCAACGAATTCGCCACCGAAGCGTTAGCAGGTGCGCTACCCGCGGGTCAGAATTCTCCGCAGCAGGTGCCGTACGGGCTGTATGCCGAGCAGCTATCCGGTACGGCATTCACGGCGCCGCGCGCGTCGAACCGGCGTTCCTGGCTGTATCGCATTCGGCCC
>JBBRGM010000596.1:0-2814 GCA_038240725.1 Burkholderiales bacterium
TGTATTTTCCATCGAGCATACGAAGTTTCAACCCAAACCCGACCGGCGCGGATTTCTGCGCCTGTTGCATAAGCACCGTCTATTGCCGGGGCATTGCATCATGGTAGAAGACAGTCTGGTGAATCTAAGGACTGCAAAGCGACTGGGTATGCGCACGGTGTGGGTCACGCGGTCGCACAAACGGCCGGCCTACGTCGACATCACCGTCTCGCATGTCGCCCGCCTGCCGGCTGCCTTGTCGCGAGTGGTCTATCATGCCTGCTGAATCTTCTCTAATTTTACCCATAAAA
This sequence comes from Burkholderiales bacterium, assembly GCA_038240725.1. Taxonomy (GTDB): domain Bacteria; phylum Pseudomonadota; class Gammaproteobacteria; order Burkholderiales; family SHXO01; genus SHXO01. The sequence continues at coordinate 291 of JBBRGM010000596.1, forward strand.
TATTTGGCGACCGGCAACGGCGGCGCCGCCCTCTCGCGCCTGCACATCGACTAACCATAAAAACATTTCCGCGATGACGACCAGACCGGGCGAGCGCAAATTTCAGATCCTGCAGACGCTGGCCGGGATGTTGGAAAAGCCACTGGCCGAGAAAATCACCACCGCCGCCCTGGCTGCCAAGCTGGACGTGTCGGAGGCTGCGCTCTACCGGCATTTCGCCAGCAAAGCGCAGATGTTCGAAGGGTTGATCGCCTTCATCGAAGAAACGGTGTTCGGACTGGTCAACAAGATCGCCGAAGAGCAGCACAGCGGGCTCGCGCAAGCCGAAGCGATCCTCCTCATGCTGCTGGGGTTTGCCAAGAAGAATCCCGGCATGACGCGTGTTCTGATCGGCGACGCACTGGTAAATGAGAACGAGCGTCTACAGCTTCGCATCAATCAGCTGCACGATCGCCTGGAAACTACCCTTCGGCAGAGCCTGCGTTTCGCCGCGACGCAAAAAGAAATTCCCGAATCCATCGACGCAGCCGCGCACGCCAATCTCCTGTTGTGCTACGTGGTCGGCCGCTGGGAGCAGTTTGCCAAAAGCGGTTTCAAGCGTGACCCGATGGAATTCTGGGATCAGCAGTGGCAGCAGCTGATTCGGGCGTGAGCCGCGGCTAGGCAGCCACGCAAAGCAGCTTTCTCAGCCGCGCATCCAGGCGTGGTAGCGCTCGATCCAGCGCAGCGCTTTCTGCGGCGCGTGGTTTCGCTTCCAGGTGCCGGCCGCCATCTTGTTCGCCTCCACCATCGTCGGATAGATGTGGATCGTGCCCAGGATTTTGTTGAGCCCGATCTTGTATTTCATCGCGGTGATGAACTCGATGATCAGATCGCCGGCGTGGATGCCGGCAATGGTCGCGCCGAGAATGCGATCTTTCCCCGGAACGGTAAGCACTTTGACGACGCCGTGCGCTTCTTCGTCTGCGATTGCGCGGTCGAGATCGTCGATTGGATACACCGTCACCTCGTACGGGATGTTTTTCGCCTTCGCTTCGGCCTCGTTCAAGCCGACACGTGCGATCTCGGGATCGGTGAACGTACACCACGGGATGACTGAATAGTCCGCGCGGAATTTCTTGAAGCGGCCGAACAGCGCATTGACCGACGCATACCAGGCCTGGTGCGACGCGGTGTGGGTGAATTGATACGGCCCAGCCACATCGCCGCACGCAAAGATATTCGGATATAGCGTACGCATGTAGTCGTCGGTTTCGACGGTGCCCTGTTTCGTGATGCGGATGCCGAGCTCGTCGAGCCCAAAGCCTTTGGTTCTGGCCGAGCGCCCGACGGCGACGAGCACGAGATCGAAGGCGATGCGGACTTCCACACCGTCCGCGTCCGCGAGCAGAATTTTCTCGCCATTCTCGACTTTGAAGGCCCGCGCTTTGTGTGCCGTCAGCACGCGAATGCCTTCGGCCTTGAACTGCTGCAGAACGAGGTCAGAGATTTCCGGATCTTCGCGGCTCAGCAGCGCAGCGGCCATGTCCACTTGCGTGACCTCGGCGCCGAGTCTCGCGAAACATTGGGCGAGCTCGCAGCCGATCGGACCGCCGCCGAGCACCAGCAGACGCCGCGGCAGCTCGCGCAAACTCCAGAGCGTATCGGATGTTACATAGCCGACATCGGCGAGCCCGGGGATCGGCGGAACGCTGGCCTGCGCGCCGGTTGCGATGATGATTGCGCGCGTGCTCAGCGTGCGCCTCTCGCCGCCGGACGTCACTTCCACCGACCACGGCGACACGATCTTCGCCTCGCCGACCACGCATTCGACGCCGAGGCTCGTATAGCGCTCGATGGAATCGTGCGGCTCGACTGTACGGATCACACGCTGCACGCGCTCCATCACCTCTGCGAAGTCGAACTGCGCGCTGGCGCGAATACCGAATGCCTTCGCACGCGCGATGTCGGCGAGCAGCCGCGTCGAGCGGATCAGCGCCTTGGACGGCACACAGCCGGTGTTCAGGCAATCGCCGCCCATGCGATCTCTCTCTATCAACGTGACTTTGGCTTTGACGGCCGCGGCAATGTAGGACGCGACCAAACCTGCCGAGCCCGCGCCGATAACCACGAGATTGCGGTCGAAGCTGCGCGGCTTGGGCCAGCGTTTATAAACGCGGCGCGCCTTCACCAGATCGACGATCTTCTTAGCGATCAGCGGAAACACACCGAGCAGCACGAATGAGATCAGCAGGCTGGGCGAGAGAATTTCTTTCAGCGATTGAATCTGCGCGAGCTGCGTGCCGGCGTTCACGTACACAAGCGTTCCCAGGAACATACCGATCTGGCTTACCCAATAAAAAGTGCGCGTCTTGATCGACGTCAGGCCCATCAGCAGATTGATCAGAAAGAACGGGAACAGCGGTACCAGCCGCAAGGTGAACAGATAAAACGCGCCCTCGCGTTCGACGCCTGCGTTCACGGTTTTCAGCTTGTCGCCGAACTTGCGCTGGATCGCTTCGCGAAATAAGAAGCGGCTCGCGAG
>JBBRGM010000597.1:0-2811 GCA_038240725.1 Burkholderiales bacterium
GATACCTGCTGATCAGGCCTTGAGCGACCGAAGCCCAGCCGCTTGTATTCGCCTAGTTCCCAGCCACGAGCAATAGATCCAGTTTCTATAGCTCATTAAAACGCTTTTTGTGAGTTATAGAACTAGACTCTATAACTCATCGCACCTGAAACGATGCTCAGTCTCGAGCGCGCGTCGATGTCGGGTGTTGCTAAGACCGCTCGCGCCTAGTAATTCTCGCGCAGGAAAATAAAGCGGCTGTTGTAGCTGCCGAAGCGGACAGTTGCGGAAGGGTTGATGCCGGTCGGATCGTTCGGACCGAGTTTCAGCCACGCCGGCGCTTCGATCGATATGCCCAGCGTTCCACTCGCATTGGGTGGCGAGAAGAATATGTTGCGCTGGCCGTATGCGAACAGTCCCGTACTGTATGAAGGCGCGGTTGCATTCGCGCCGACGCCTTTGATGCGCGTGGTGTAGACGCTGCCGGCGGTGCCCGCGGTGGCGCTCGTGCACGTCGTGCCGAAGCACGCAGACGCGGCGCTGTTACCGCCGTTGGCAGTTTGCGGCGTCGTGAGCGTGGTACACGAATCGTCCAGGCTGTTGGGCGCCCAGCCGGCGCCGGTCCAGTACTCGAGATAAACCGGCATCAACAGCGGCACCTGATCCGATCCGCTGGCGTTGGCCATGCGCATTCTGCCGTAGCGTTGTTTCGCGGCGGTGCTGCCGTTGATCGCTTGATAGGTGCTGGCATTCAGCACGAACGATTGGCCTACGGGAATGGTCAGGGTCGAGCCGTCTGAATCTAAAACACTGACCCCGACATTGAGGCTGTCGTACGGGCCCCAGGTCGCATCCGCGGTGGTCGTCGCGTCTTTCGGCGGATCGAAGTAGAAGCTGCCGGTCGGCGCCGAGTAGATGCCCGCAGTCCAGGTGTTCGAAGTGCTGGTTTTGAACGGCAGTGTGGTGAGCGCACAGCGATTGGCGCTGGTGTTCTGCGTCGTAGAGATGCACTTGATGAGATCGGTCGTCGAGCCCGCGCCGTTCTGCGCGCCGAACCATACGCTGGCGCGCGGCGAATACGATCCGGTATAGGACGGCAATCCGGGTCCGGTCGCAAACGTCTGTCCCGCCGCAAGCGCTTTCACTTGCATCGCACTGGTCGACGTGCCCGTCATCGCGAACGGCTGGCCCATGTAACTGAAGGCGTCCGCCGAGCAGCCCTGCGTCATCGCGACCGACGCTTCGTAGTGATCCGGGAAGAAACGTCCCATGCTGGAGCTGGCGATGCTGCCGATATCGCAGCCGTACTTGCCTGCGGAATCGACCGCATACGGCGTCGCGTTGGTACACGTCGCGCCCGAATAACCGTAGCAGGTGTTCGGCGAATAAGGCGTGCCGGAGCCGGGATTGCAATCGCCGTTGGTTTGATCCTGCGCTTCGCCCGCACTGTTGCCGAACTGACGATCGTAGATGGCATCCTTGGGCAAGGTGAAGCTGCCGACGTCGTTGTAGATGAAACTGCCGGATGTGGCGCCGGTGTTCCAGGTTTGCAGCAGCAGCGTTTGGTTGCCGCCGGCGGCCGGCGCCTTGGTGTTGTCTAATGTCGGTGCACCGACGCCGCTCGATGTGCCGCTGAGAAAGTTATTCAACGGCGACGCGGTGATATTGAACGACGCGCCGGCTTTTTTCGTGCCGCTCAAGTCGTTGCTCAGCGCGAATGCAGCGGGACGAACTGAGAACGCATCGGTCGAGCAGCCGACCGTGGTCCCGTCGCTGACACGCGCTATCAGCCGTTTGTAGCCGCCGTTTACCGCGAGTGCAGGGCTGGTCTTGAAACCGCCGTCCGCAGCGGTAAACGTCATGTTTGCGATCGCAACCTGGTTTTTCGCACATGCAATGCACGCAGCCGTGGTGGAGTTGCAGGACGTGCCGGGCAAGCTGTCATCGATCAGCGTGACGCTGACGTTTTTCGTGCCGCTCGTTGCGTAAACGGTATTGACGCCTTGTGACACGCCGCCGACTTCCGGCAACAGCGCAGCTACGTTCAAGGTGAAGGACACATTGGCTATCTTCATGTAGATATGGCCGAACAGCGCGTTCTGCTTGGTGTTCGGCAGTGAGCTGTCGATCGCATTGAAGTCGGCGGCCGATGATGTTGCGGTCGGCGGTAGAAACATTGCCGCGCATACTTTGAGTCCGGCGATCTCGTGGATGTTGGTCGATCCCCCGGTCGAGCCGGTGAACGAGATCTGCCAGTTGGTCGGCACCGCCGCTTGCGTTGGGTTGACGACGTAGGCATCGAACGGCGCAACCACGTTCGAATACGTATTACCGGTCCCGGTGATATCGCGGTTCACGGAAACCAGGGCCGTCTTCGTCGTGTTTGTGTAGTTGCGCGCGTCGACGATCACCTGATAGGCGTAGCCGTTCAATGGTGTCGTAGACGTGCGGTTGTCGATCGTGTTGGCGCCCAGGTTCAGCGCGCCGGCGAGCCAGTTATAGCCCGTGGTCCCCGATCCCGAGCCGCGTACGCCGATCGACTCGGGAAATAGCACAGTGCCCGCGCCGCCGTTGCGACTTTCGGTGGAGTTCTCGAAATTGCCGAACTCATCGAGCGCGATGCCGACCCAGCCGCCGGCGAAGCCATTAATGCCGGGCTTCTGCGCGTAGCCGAGCGATCCGCCGAATGCTCCGGGTGTGGGCGCGATCGAGTAGTCGGACAAGGTCACTGCAATACCGTCCGCGCCGCTGCCCTTGTATGCGTACTGCTTGAATTCCACTGAGATGTAATTGCCGGCGGCTGGGAAGATGCCGGGGACGGTAGCGCTCGAT
>JBBRGM010000598.1:0-2781 GCA_038240725.1 Burkholderiales bacterium
GCGTGGTTCGAGCCCGAGCATCACATCTTGCAGCGGGTCGCGCCGTTTTTCGTCGACCGCTTCGCCTCGATGCACTGGACCATCGTCACCCCGGACGGCGCGGCGCAGTGGGATCGCAAGCGGCTCAGCTTCCTCGACGACGCCGCTGCGATCGCGCTGCCGGCCAGCGACGATAAAGAAACGTTGTGGCGCGCGTACTACGGCAGCATCTTCAATCCGGCGCGCCTCAAACAGCGCACCATGCAGCGCGAGATGCCGAAGCGCTATTGGAAAAATCTACCCGAAGCGCACGACATCCACGCGCTGGACGATCGCGCACAGCGGCGTGTCGAAGGAATGTTGATGTCCGCGCCGGTAGATCGCGATCGCTGGCAGACCTTCGTGCAAGAGAATGTTGCTGCCGCGCGTCCGGTGGGTGCAGCGGCGTCGCTGACCGAATCGATTCGCGAATGCACGCGCTGTCCGCTATGGCGGAACGCGACGCAAGCGGTCTGCGGTGCGGGCCCGCAGCCGGCGCCGATCATGATCGTGGGCGAGCAGCCGGGCGATGAAGAGGATCTGCAAGGCCGCGCGTTCGTCGGTCCTGCAGGACGTCTGCTCGATCGGGCGCTGGGCGAGATCGGGTTGCAACGCTCCAGCTTCTACATCACCAACGCGGTGAAGCATTTTAAATGGGAGCCGCGCGGCAAGCGGCGCATCCACAAAACCCCTGCGCATCAGGAAATCGCCGCGTGTGTCGATTGGTGGAAGAAGAAATCGAGCTGGTCAAGCCGCGCGTAAATCGTCGCGCTGGGCGCGACCGCGTTAATTGCGCTGCTGCGCGGGCGCGAAGCGATTGCACGCGCGCGCGGTGCAGAACTGTTCCACAAATCAGGCGCGCGCGTGCTCGCTACTTATCACCCGGCCGCGATTCTGCGCGCTGAAAAAGACGCAGAGCGCGGTCTATACCAGGCGCTCTGCGAAGATCTGCGCAACGCCGAGCGTCACGCACAAGTAACTACAACTGACGGCTAGCCGCGGCCGAGGAACGGCATCTTGGTGGCCATCACCGTCAGGAACTGAACGTTCGCATCGAGCGGCAGGCTGGCGATGTACACAACGGACGAGGCGACGTGAGCGACGTCCATCAACGGCTCGACGGCGATCGTGCCGTTAGCTTGCGGAACCCCGTTCGCCATTCTCGCAGCGAGCTCGGTGTGCGCATTGCCGATGTCGATCTGGCTGCATACGATGTCGTGCTTGCGCCCGTCGATTGCAGTCGATTTGGTCAGACCGAGAACCGCGTGTTTGGTCGACGTATACGGCGCCGAGTTGGGGCGCGGGGCGTACGCGGAGATCGAGCCATTGTTGATGATGCGCCCGCCTTTCGGGTCCTGGCTCTTCATGATCTTGATCGCTTCCTGCGTGCACAGAAAGACGCCGGTCAGGTTGATGTCGACCACGTTCTTCCATTGCTCGAAGGTCAGCTCCTCGAGCGGCACGCCCGGTGCGCCGACACCGGCGTTGTTGAACAACACGTCGAGGCGGCCGAACTTTTCCTTGGTCTTGGCGAATAGCGCGCTCACCGACTCCGGTTTGCTCACGTCAGTCGACACGGCCAGTGCGCGATCGCCTGCGCCCGATTCCGACACTGCCTTGTCGAGCTGTTCCTGGCGCCGTCCCGCAAGCACGACGCGATAGCCTTCTTTCAACAGCGCCAGAGCCGACGCTTTGCCGATACCGCTGCCTGCGCCGGTGACGATCGCGACTTTGTTGTTTGCAGCCATGCTTGAAATCTCCTCCGATCCAAATCCGTTGGGGGATGCGGCGAATGCCGGGCAATCGCCGTCCGCGCGATATCGTAGCGCACTCGGCAGGCAGGCGCGAATGCCGGCGTTTCGCTAGCGGCTCAGCGTAACGATGACGAGCGCGAGCGTCAGCAGCGCCATGCCGTTCAACTCGCGCCGGCTCATGCGTTCGCGGAAGAAGCGCATCGACACGGCGTAAGAAAACACCAGCTCGATCAATCCTAGCGTGCGGACGTGCGCTATCGGCTCGATCGCCATCGCCGTGAACCAGCCGGCAGATGCGGCGGCACCCATGAATCCGGCGAACAGCGACGTGCGCCAGGCGCGGAACACGCGCACGACGACGTCGTAATGGCGGACGAGCAGCCAGCCGCCGAGCAGCAGCGTCTGCAGTAGTTGCGCGCACACCAGCGCAAATGCCGCGGCCATTAGAAACGAGGTGTCGTGCAACGCCAGCGCAGCGCCGCGATAGCCGACGGCCGACAAGGCAAACCCTGCTCCGCATGCGACGCCGAGCAACGCGGTCCGCGATGTCCAACCGGAAAACAGCGCGCGGATCGGACGCCGCGGATCCGCCGGCGATAACAATAAAACGCCGAGCGTGCCGAAGCCGATCGCGATCGCCGTGATCAAGCCGATCGCATCGCCGAGAAAAATGAAACCGAATGCTGCGACCAGAATGATTTCGGTTTTCGAATACGCGACGCCGAGCGCGAAGTTGCGCTCCGTCATCACGCGCAACAGCAACGCGGTCGCGACCATCTGGCCTACCGCGCCGAGCGACACCCACATCGTAAAGGTTGCGTTCGGCGTCGGCAGCGACGACGAAGTCACGAACGACACCACCGCCAGCCACGCGCCCGCGAATGGCAAGCCGTAGAGAAAGCGCACGAGTGTCGCGCCCAGCGTGCCGAGCGGCGCGATGAGATGGCGTTGAGCGGCGTTGCGCAGCGTCTGCGCGAATGCGGCAGCGATAGTGATGGGAATCCAGAGC
>JBBRGM010000599.1:0-2781 GCA_038240725.1 Burkholderiales bacterium
GGGCCGGCAGTCGTTTGCGTGCCGACCGAGTCTTTATGAATCTCGAGATTCATAATGACGTTGTCGTCAGGCGTGACTTGCGGCTTGACCTTGAGACTGAGAGTTGCCTTGCGAAACGAGATGCTGGTCGCACCGCTGCTGGTTGCCTGCTGATACGGAATTTCAGTTCCCTGCTCGACGATCGCCTCCACGTTGTCTGCCGTGATGACGCGCGGATTGGAAATGATCTTGCCTTTGCCATCCGATTGCAGAGCTGAGATTTCCAGGTTCAGGAAACGCGTTGCCGCGCTGTTGAACAGCGTGAATCCAAACGCCGCCGCAGGTGCGCCGGCAACTGCTGCGGCCGGCAGATTTACGCTGAACGAATCAGGGAAGAAGCTTTCCGGATAAGTGTCCGCCTGGCCGGTCTGCACGCCGAGGCTGCGCGCCGCGCCGCCGGGCACGAACTGCACGTTGCTGCCGCCGTATCCCGCGGCCGTAGTTTTATTCACGATGCCCAAACGCGCGCCGAGATTTTTGTTGAAAGTATCGTTCGCCTCGACGATGCGCGATTCGATCAGAACCTGGCGAATGGCGACATCGATCTGCTTGATCAACGCGCGAACTTCTTCGATCTTGCTGGGCGTGTCTTGCACGAACAGCGTGTTGGTACGGGCATCGACCACTGCGCTGCCGCGCTTCGACAGGACCTTTTGATTGCTGTCGGAAATCAGCTTCTGGATCGCTTCGGCCTTCTGATAATTGAGCTGAATGCTCTCGGTACGCATCGGCTCGAGCTCGGCGATCTGCTGTTGCGACTCGAGCGCCAGCTTCTCTTTGGTGGCCAGCTCGTCGCGCGGCGCGATCCAGACGACGTTACCGTTCTTGCGCATGTCCAACCCCTTCGCCTGCAGGATGATGTCCAGGGCTTGATCCCACGGAACATCTTTCAAGCGCAAGGTCAGGTTGCCGGTAACGGTGTCGCTGGTGATGATGTTCAAGCCGGTGAAGTCCGCGATCACCTGCAGCACGGCGCGCACTTCTACGTTCTGAAAATTGAGCGATAACTTCTCGCCCGTGTAGCCGACCTTTTTCGCTTGCGCCTGCTCGGTGATGGGTTTGACTTCGACGATCAGACGGTTGTCGGTCTGATACGCAGACTGCTCCCAGCGCCCACGCGCCTGAATCGAGATACGCGTGCTGCTGCCTTGCGAAGTCGCTTCCATGGATTCGACCGGCGTACCGAAGTCGCTGACATCGAAGCGGCGCTCCATGGCGAGCGGCAATTCGGTCTGCAGCAGATCGACGGTGACGCTCTTGCCCTGCTGCTTGAGGTCGATACCGGTACCGACATCCGAGAGATCGATGATGATCTGGCCTTCGCCGTTGCGGCCGCGTTTGAAATCAATGCCGCGAACGCTATGCGGCTGCGCTGCGGGTTTCGCCTCGGCAAAGTGGGTCTGCTCGGCCGGCACTGTCGTCGGCGACGCGGAGCCTACGCTCTGCAATGCGATAACGACGTTCTGACCTTCTATCGCAGCGTTGTATTTGAGGCTTCGATTGAGGCTGAGCACGACCCGCGTACGGCCGCTGCTCTCGCCGATTCGAACCGTCTTCACATCGCTTTCATTTATTTCCTGGACGGTCTTGCCGACTGCGTTAACCGTGTTCGGAAAATCGAATGCAACGCGCGGCGGGTTGGTCAGGCTGAAGCTCGCCGGCGGATTCGACATCGGTTCTTTCATTTTCAGCTTGATGGTCACCTTACCGCCCTCGGTGCTCACGTCCAGGCCTTCGATGGCGTTTTGGCCAGCCGCGGTTTGACGTGGCGCATCCGGTACGGCCGGCGTGGCTGGTGGAGTTGCCGCAGCATCCTTCGCTCCATTCTGAGCCAATCCACTAGCTGCGCCGAACAGCAGCACTAGCGGGGCCCAGAGCGCGGCGGATCTGGCTGACAGAAACTGCGGTCGCATCATTTCTTCTTCTCCTCATCTTCCAGCAGCTGCAGATTGCTCGTGCGCTCGCTCCAGCTGCCAGTCGTGTCCTGAATAAGTTCTTTAAGGGTGATGGAGGAATCGCTGATCATCGCGATAATCCCGAAGTTCTGCCCCAAAAAATTACCTTTTTTTACGCGGTATAAATTGTTGTCCGGTGTCTTGATCAACGCCCAGCGCTGATTGCCCCGTTCCAGCGTGCCCACCATCTTCAGGCTCTCCAGTGGATATGCCTCGAGCGCTTCCTTCAGACGGGCCAGGTCGGGCGACGGCCCGCTGCCTCCCCCAGCTGTCTTATCGGCTTCTATCTTGCGCGGCTTGAAAGGGTCCTGAAGATCGAATGCGTTGTACGTGATCGGCTCGTAGGCTTTCACTTGCGGCAGCGGCTCGACGCGTCCGCGCTGCCCTTCCGCAGCTTCCTGGACGAATTGCTTGAGGTCGGAAAATTCGCTGTTCCCGCACGCAGTGAGGATCAAGGTACTGATGACGGCGATGTAGTGAGCGCGCATGCTACTTCTTACCTTGTTTGGCCTTCTCGGCCTTCTCACGTGCTGCGCGGCGCTGGGCGGCTACTTCTTCTTCGTCCAGATAGCGGAACGTGCGTGCGGTTGCGTCCATGACCAGGTTCCCATCTTTATCGGTCTGCATGGACAGATTATTGAGCGTGACGATGCGCGATAACTGCGACACGTCACTCGCGAAGGCGCCGATGTCGTGATAATTGCCGATCACCTTGATCTGGATCGGTAGCTCGGCGTAGAAATCGGAGCTAATCTCAGCGCTCGCGGGTTTGAAGAGTTCGAATTGC
>JBBRGM010000600.1:0-2780 GCA_038240725.1 Burkholderiales bacterium
CCATCAGAGTCGCAAAGAAAGCCTGGAAAAAGAAAGCCTGGAAGATGTCACGGACGAGGAGCTCGAGCTCACGTTCGATACCAACATCTATGCATACGTTCGTCTCGCGCGGAGCGCGCTTCGCCATATGAAATCGGGCGCATGCATCATCGCCACCAGCTCGGAGACCGGCATCATGGGATCGAAGAAGCTGCCGGACTATTCGGCGACCAAAGGTGCGATCAATGCGTTTACCAAGGCGCTGGCGCAGTCGCTGATTCCGCGCGGCATTCGTGTCAATGCAGTTGCGCCTGGACCAGTCTGGACGCCGCTGAATCCATCCGACCCGGGACTATCCGCGGAGGACGTCGCTAATTTCGGCAAGGACAGTCCGATGGGCCGGCCGGCACAACCGGAAGAGCTCGCACCCGCATATGTCTTTCTCGCATCGAACGCCGATTCTTCGTACATCACAGGAACCATCTTGCAAGTGATGGGCGGCGAGACCACGGGCGGTTGATTAGCGCTCGCCGGATTCGGCCGCGGCTTCCAGTATTTGAATTGCCGACTGCTTGGAAATCGCAGCTGCCGTACGGGTTGCGGTTGGTGCAAAGATCCTCGTGCTTAGAACAATAAGAAGTTAAGAGACCGGCTCGATGGCGAACGTGTTGAAGCTCGAAACGACAGAATCCGAAGCGTCGATCGCCGATGATATCGATCGCTTCTTCGTGCGTGATTTCGAGACAAATCCTCTGGGCGATCTCGACGCGACGATGACCTCGATAATCGGCGCGGGTCTCGATCGGCTGCCGTTACCCGGCGACGGTGCAACGCTCGAGCGCTGGCGCGCGTTGAGTCGTGTCGGCGCGCACAATTTAAGTCTGGTCAAACTGTACGAAGGACACACCGACGCGCTCGCCATCATGAGCGAGCTTCGTGGGCCTCGCGTCCCAGCTCGCAGTGTATGGGGAACGTGGGCTGCCGAGCCGCCGACTGCGCGTCTGCGACTGCGCGGCGACGGGAGCGGACGTGTGCGCGTTCACGGGCGCAAGGCCTGGTGTTCCGGCGCATCGATGGTGAGCCATGGCTTAGTGACCGCGTGGAACGAAGCGGACGAGCAATGTCTGGTCGCCGTCGACCTGGCGCAGCCGAACATCACGATCGACTCGCAGCCGTGGAAAGCCGTCGGCATGGCGGGTAGCGGCAGCGTCGATGTGATATTCGAGGACAGCGAAGCCTACCTGGTGGGCGCGCCGGGCGACTACACGCGTCGGCCTGGTTTCTGGCAAGGCGGGATCGGCGTGGCCGCGTGCTGGTACGGTGCAGCGACAGCGCTCGCCGAAGCGCTCCGCGCCAGCGTCGGTCGCAACGCCGATCCCCACAGTGCTGCGCATCTCGGCGCAGTGGATGTCGCATTGGGTGCGGCGGCGGTGTTGCGAGAGGCCGCGCGACAAATCGACCAACGCCCTGATGATTGTGCTCAAGCACTGGCCCTGCGCGCTCGCGAAACCGTAGCAGATAGCGCAAGTCAGGTGCTGACGCATGTGACTCGCGCCCTAGGCGCCGGACCGCTGTGCCGGGACGCGCACATCGCGCATCTGGTCGCCGACCTGCCGGTGTTTATGCGACAGAGTCATGCCGAGCGCGATCTCGAGCAACTCGGACTCGCCGTAGCAACTTCCGCGGAGCGCGATTGGAGACTGTAGCGTCGCGCGACATCGTCGGCACCGGCACGTCGGAGACCATTTGGAATGCGTCGCGCTTGCGGTCCGAGTTGCCTCGCGTGCATTCGGCAGCGCTGGTTCAAGTCGGCGAGCGCGCTGTTATCGTCGCACCGCATCCTGACGATGAGATCTTGGGTATCGGCGGTTTGCTTGCGCTGCTTGCGGAGCAGTGGCGCGACATCTCGATCGTTGCGGTCAGCGACGGGGACGCCAGTCATCCCGGATCGACGCGATGGCCTGCTCACAGCCTACCTCGCCAACGGCAATCCGAAACCGAAACGGCGCTGACGCGGCTCGCCGCCTTCAATGCGCAAATCCTCCGCGCACGCTTGCCAGACGGTGCGCTCTCCAGCGTAGAAGATCGGCTCGTCGACGTGCTGGCGCAACACGTTCGCCCGAACGATGTGGTGGTTTCGACGTGGCGCTACGACGGTCATCCGGATCATGAAGCGGTCGGACGTGCGAGCGCGCGTGCGGCGGCAAACGCAAATGCGTTGCACGTCGAGTATCCGGTGTGGATGTGGCACTGGGCGAAGCCGGGCGACACGCGTGTCCCATGGCACCGCGCGGCGCGCGTCGATCTGTCGACTGCAGCGATGGCCCGCAAAAGTTGGGCGATGACAGCGTTCGTCAGCCAGCTCGAGGCCGATCCGTCTACCGGGCGTGCTGCAATCGTCCCGCCTGAAGTGCAACGTTATTTTCACCGCCCATTCGAGGTCGTCTTCCGATGAGTCTGCAGCACGAATACTTCGACCGCATGTATCGCGGCGAAGATGATCCATGGCGCTTCCGCGCGCGCTGGTACGAACGCCGCAAGCGCGATCTCACCATGGCCGTGCTGCCGGAAGCGCACTATCCCGCGGCGTTCGAGCTCGGCTGTTCAATCGGTGAGTTGACGGTGGCTTTAGCGGAGCGCTGCGGCTACGTGCTGGCGTGCGATATCAGTCCGCGTGCGTGCGCCATTGCCAAGGAGCGAACCGCGTCGTTCGCGAACGTAATCGTCGAAGTGCGGACGTTGCCCGCCCAATGGCCCGCACGGTCGTTCCATCTCATCGTCGTCAGCGAAGTCGCGTACTA
>JBBRGM010000601.1:0-2779 GCA_038240725.1 Burkholderiales bacterium
CCATCCCAGCGGTCTGCCGCACCGATATCATCAATCGGCGAGGTGCGGCATCGACGGTTGCAAGCACGCGCTTCAGATCGGCCATATTGGCCGGCGTCGTGCGCACGACGAGGCGATTGTTCATGCCGGTGATGGTGCCGCCCGGAACCAGCAGCGGCTGCAGCATCGGGATCACGTCATCCGCTTGCCGGTAACCGAGCGTGATGACTTCCAGCACTTGGGCAGCGGCCAGAATCGCCGAGGGCGTCGCACTGCAGACGACCAACAGCGCCGTCAGCACGTATCGCAACCGCAAGCGCATTAACAGCCAGCCTGCGGTACGAAACGGATTCGCCGATTTACCGTATGCCATCTTCCAGCACGCCACCGGCCGCGAGAAAAGCAAGGTTTCGCTGCAATGGATCTTGCCGGTAGAACTGAGCGAACTGCGCATAGACCTCCGGATATTCGTCGTGCACGAGGTGCGGTACTTCGAAGAAAGCCTCGCTCAACACGGCAAAGAACTCGGCAGGACTTTCGGTCGCGTACGGATCGATATGCGTATATCGACCGGAATCGACGCGAGCGCAGAAATCCAGATAGGCACGCATCAACGCCTGCGACCAGGCCTGCCGATTCATGCCTTTGTGCAATGGCGGAAAACCGTTGGCGCCGCCGTTGAGCATGTCGAGCTTGTGCGCAAATTCGTGGATGACGACGTTGATGCCGTCCGGCTGCTCGCTGTGTTCGACATCGGGCCATGACAGGATGACCGGCCCGTTGGGCCACGCTTCGCCGAGGTAAGGCTGCTCGCCCTGATGCACGACGCCGTGCTCGTCGGTGAATTGATGACGCGGGACGAACTGCGCCGGATACAGAATGATCTCGCTCCAGCCGTTGTAGTAATCCAGCTCGAGGTTCAAGATCAGGATGCAGGCCTGCACTGCCACGTGCAGTTGCATCGCCGGCGTAAGCTGCAGGCCCTGCGCTGCCGCGAATTTTTTCTCGTGCAAAAAGAGAATGGTCAGCTCGCGCAGCCGCGCTTGCTCGTCAGGCGTAAGCGCGCTGGTAAACGGAAATCGCCGGATAATTGTCGCCCATGCCGCTGCATCCAGTTGCGAGCGCGCCAGAACGCGCGCACGGCGCCAGGCCTTCAACCTGCCCAACATGGTGACGATTAGCTCGCGGCTTCCTGGCCCGGGGTGGGCAGCGTGTGCACGTCGTTTTCCTCCAGCGCTTCTTCCAGCTGGGTGATGCTTGCCAGGTCGTCGAGCTCGACTCTTTCGATCTGGGAAAAACGGCGCGTAATTTTCTCGCTGGTGATACGCACGTTCTGCGCGTCATCGTTGGCCTGGCGGATATGATCGGCGAGCTTCTTCATGCGCTGATCGAAACGGCCGAATTCGCGGCCGAGCTTGGATAGCTCGTCTTTGATGATGTGCACCTGCCGCCGCGTCTCGACGTCCTTCAGCACGGCGCGCGCGGTATTGAGCACCGCCATCATCGTCGTCGGCGACACGATCCACACGCGCTTCTGCATCGCGTAGTCCACCGTCTCCGAGTGATACGCGTGGATCTCTGCGAACACGGCTTCGGCCGGCACGAACATCACCGCGCCGTCCGAGGTTTCATTGGGGATGATGTACTTGCTGCTGATCGCGTCGACATGCCTGCGGACGTCGGCGCGGAACTCGCGCTGGCCTTGCGCGCGCTCGCCTTCGGACAGTTCCGTGTCGAGCATGCGATGAAAATTTTCCAGCGGAAACTTGGCATCGACCGCTACATTGCCGGTCGGGTGCGGCAGCATCAGCATGCAATCGGTGCGGGTGCCGTTCGACAACGTATGCTGAAACGCGAACGCATTGGGCGGCAGCAGATTACGGATCAACCCTTCGAGCTGGACCTCGCCGAACGCGCCGCGCGAACGCTTGTCGCCCAGCAGCTCCTGCAGGCTCACCACGTTGGTGGCGAGGCCGTCGATTTTTTTCTGCGCTTCGTCGATGACGGCGAGCCGCGCCATCACGTTGCTGAACGTCTCGTTGGTTTTCTTGAAACCTTCATCGAGCCGCTCGCTCACCTTCCCGCTGATCTGCTCGAGCCGGTCGTCGGTCGTTTTGTTCAGGCCTTCGATCGCAAGCGCGAGATGCTGTGCCATGTTGTGCAGCGTCGTCTGCATCAACTCCTGATCGCCGCGTGTCTGTTCCGCGAGTCGCTCGAGCACGGTGGTCAATAGCTCGCCGCGCAAGGTGTCATGCTTCACCTGGATCTCGGCACCGAGATTGCCCAGCTTTTGGCTCAGCGTTTCGCGATTGGCCGATAGTTCTTCGGTCTGCGACAACTGCAGTACGAGCATCGCGTCGCGCGTCTGCTTGAGATCCTGCGAGACGGTGTTGCGCAAACGCTCGGACGATTCTGCACTCGTGCCGCTCAGGCGATCGGCCAGACTGTTGAGACCGCCGTTGAGATCTTTGAGCATCGCCAGATGCTTCTGCTCGAGCACGCGCGCGACGACGTCCGGCAAATCGTCCTGGCGATTGAGCAGCGAGCTCAACCGAAATCCGACCCACATGATCGCGATGAACGCCGCGCCGGTCAGCGCAGCGGTGAACAGGGCGAGGTAGCTGAATTCCATGCTCCGAGTATACCTCTCGCGTTTAGCCGCCGTTTTCGGCGCCTAAGGGCGATGATCAGTGACCTGACTGCGGTGATCAGTGATCTAACCGCGGTGATCCGTGATCAGTGATCGGTGATCAGTAAAAAGCGGGGGCGCGGAGGTCGTCGGGTACTGGAGTCGGGGATA
>JBBRGM010000602.1:0-2770 GCA_038240725.1 Burkholderiales bacterium
CTTCGAAGAAGTCGCTCAAGTCGCCAAGGGTATCGACGTCAATATGGTCGAAGCGCTGGTGCTGGAGCTGGCGGCTCTGCGCGAGCGGGGCGGCCGTCTGTTTCTATTGGGCGTGGGCGGCAGCGCCGGCAACTGCAGCCACGCGGTGAACGATTTTCGCAAGCTGTGCGGAATCGAGGCTTACACGCCGGTCGACAACGTCTCGGAGCTCACCGCCAGGGTGAATGACGAGGGCTGGGAAACCATCTTCTCCGCCTGGCTGAAGGTGAGCAAAGCCAATGAGAAGGACGCGATTTTCGTGTTCTCGGTCGGCGGCGGCAATGCCGAGAAGAACGTCAGCGTGAACATCGTCAGTGGATTAAAAGAAGCGAAGCTGCGCGGATTGAAAGTGTTCGGCGTAGTCGGCCGCGATGGCGGCTATACCAAAGAAGTCGGCGATTGCGTGGTCGTGATCCCGACCGTGGAAGCGTCGCGCGTGACGCCGCACACCGAGGCGTTTCAAGCGGTGGTGTGGCACTGCCTCGTGTCGCATCCGGCGCTGCAGGTGCTGGCAACCAAATGGTGATGCGGGTTGGTGCGCAAAGCGGTATTTCTGGACCGGGACGGCGTACTGAATGCGAGCGTCGTTCGGCACGGCAAACCGTATCCGCCCGACTCGCTGGATGAGCTGCAGCTACTACCGGGTGTTCAGCAAGCGCTCGCAACGTTACGCGCGGCGGGCTATCTCAACATCGTTGTGACCAACCAGCCCGACGTCGCAACCGGCGCGCAGCGCATCGAAGTCGTGGAGGCCATGCACGCCTTCCTGCGGCGCGAGCTGGCGCTAGACGACGTAAAGGTTTGCTACCACGTCGATCGAGAAGACTGCGCTTGCCGTAAGCCGAAACCTGGGATGCTGCTGGCCTCGGCGGAAGAAAGAGGTATCGACGTTGCGCAAAGCTATCTGGTGGGCGATCGCTGGCGCGATATTGCTGCCGGACAGGCGGCGGGGTGCCGCTGCTTCTTCATCGATTACGACTATCAGGAGAAACGACCAGACCCACCTTACGTTACGGTAACATCGCTGCTCGACGCCGCTAGCCATATCTTATCCGCAGTCTCTCCCGAGGGGATTGATCGATGCCCGATGTCAGATCTTTGAAGACCAAATTATTCGCCGACGGCGCCGACCTCGCCGGAATTCAGGAAATGGCGGCGAACCCGATGATCAAGGGCTTCACCACCAACCCGACGCTAATGCGCAAAGCAGGCATCGGCGATTACAAATCGTTTGCGCTGCAGGTTCTGAACGTAGTGAAAGACCGCCCGGTCTCGTTCGAAGTGTTCGCGGACGACTACGGCACCATGGAACAGCAGGCGCTCGAGATCGCGTCCTGGGGCAAAAACGTCAACGTCAAGATCCCCGTTACGAATACCAAGGGCGAGTTCTGCGGTCCGCTGGTCGAGCGTTTATCGCGCGCCGGCGTGCAACTCAACGTCACCGCAGTGATGACCCTGCAGCAGGTCCGCGCTGTGACCGAGCGGCTATCGGTGGAAACGCCGGCAATCGTCTCGGTGTTCGCCGGACGCATCGCCGATACCGGCTGCGATCCGATGCCGATAATGGCCGAAGCGGTGAAGGTGCTGCAGGTCAAGCCGAAAGCAGAGCTGATCTGGGCGAGCCCGCGCGAGCTGCTCAATATCTTTCAAGCCGACGAGGTCGGCTGCCACATCATCACTGCGACCAATGACATCCTGAAAAAGCTGGCGCTGGTCGGCAAAGATCTCGACCGCTATTCGCTGGAAACGGTGGAAATGTTCTACCGCGACGCGCAGGCGGCAGGCTACGACATCGCCACGCGGCGCGTTGCTTGAAGCGATTCGTTTTCGCACGATAAACATTCTCTCTTGGCATCGATCGAACAATGAAATTCAAGCACGTGCTGGTTACCGGCGGTGCGGGCTACGTCGGCAGCCTGCTCACGCCGCAATTGCTGGAACTGGGTCATCGCGTCACCGTCTACGACATGATGTATTTCGGCGATGACTTCCTGCCGAAAAACAATCCGAACCTGCGGCTCGTGCAAGGCGACATCCGCGACACCGCCAAGCTTGCGCAGGTGCTCGAAGGCGTCGACGCCGTCATTTCGCTGGCCTGTATCTCGAACGATGCGAGCTTCGAGCTCGACGAAAAGCTGTCGACGTCGATCAACCTCGACGCGTTCGAGCCAATGGTCGTCGCGGCGAAAAAAGCCGGCGTAAAACGCTTCGTGTACTGCTCATCGAGCTCGGTGTACGGCGTGTCGGAATCGCCTAACGTCACCGAAGAGCATCCGCTGGTACCGCTCACGCTGTACAACAAATACAAGGGCGAGTGCGAGCCGCTGCTGTTCAAGCATCAATCGTCCGAATTCGTCTGCGTGACGATCAGACCCGCGACTTTGTGCGGCTATGCGCCCCGCACGCGCCTGGACCTCTCGGTCAATATTCTCACCAACCACGCCATCAACAGCGACAAGATCACCGTATTCGGCGGCTCGCAAAAGCGCCCCAACCTGCACGTGCAGGACATGGTGGATTTGTACAAGCTGATGCTCACCGCGCCGGATGACAAGATCGCTGGGGAAGTGTTTAACGCCGGTGTGCAGAACATGTCGATCATGGAAATCGCGCAGCTGGCGAAGCGCGTGGTTCAGGAAGAATTTCCGGACAAGGGCGACATCCCGATCGTCACGACGCCGTCCGATGATATTCGCTCGTATCACGTCAACGCCGACAAGATCGCCCTCGT
>JBBRGM010000603.1:0-2755 GCA_038240725.1 Burkholderiales bacterium
GTCGATGAACCAGTAGCCATCGCCGATGCATTCGGCTGCGATCAATGTGCGCTCGGCGTTGAGCCCATCGAGAATGTACTTGAAGCCCTTACCTTCCTCGCCGATCAGATTCTCGACGGGAATCTCGAGGTTGTCGAAGAACAATTCGTTGGTTTCGTGATTCACCATGTTGGCGATCGGCCGCACCGTCAGACCGTTGCCGACGGCGTGGCGGAGATCGACGACGAAGGTCGACAGACCTTCGGATTTCTTTTTCACCTCAGTGGCCGGCGTCGTACGCGCCAGCAAAATCATCAGATCGGAATGCTGGACGCGAGAGATCCAGACCTTCTGGCCATTCACGACGTAGCGATCGCCGTTTTTCACCGCCGTCGTTTTCAGCTTGGTCGTGTCGGTGCCGGTGCTCGGTTCGGTGACCGCCATCGACTGCAGGCGCAACTCGCCCGATGCAATCTTCGGCAAGTACTCGCGCTTCTGCGCTTCCGATCCGTGACGCAGTAACGTGCCCATGTTGTACATCTGGCCATGGCACGCGCCCGAGTTGCCACCGGCGCGATTGATTTCTTCCATGATCACCGAAGCCTCGGTGAGCCCGAGCCCGGAGCCGCCGTATTCCTGCGGGATCAGCGCCGCCAGCCAGCCGGCTTTGGTGAGCGCGATGACGAAGTCTTCCGGATAGCCACGCTGCTCGTCGACCTTACGGAAATACTCGTTCGGAAACTGCGCGCACAGAGCGCGAATCGCATCGCGCATGTCTTGAAACTGATCGGTAGCGTTCGACACGAGACTCTCTTTCGATCCGGTTCAGGCGAACGTCGCGGTCGCATCCATCGTGACGGCGCCTTGCGCATCGCGCGTCCACAACTTGACGCTGCCGTCGTCCTGCGGTTTGCCGCACACCATGAACGGTGCGATATCGAACAGCGGTTTCACGGCGCGAAAGGTAAAGCCGGCGACCGTTGCATTGGGCATGTTCCGCCGCAGCAGATCGACGAGCAACGTTGCGATTAGCGGGCCGTGCACGATGAGACCCGGGTAGCCTTCGACCTCGGTGACGTAGCGGCGATCGTAATGGATGCGGTGACCATTGAACGTGAGTGAGGAATAGCGGAACAGCAGCACTTCGTCGGGGACGATTTTTCGCGACCAGGCTTCGCCTTCGGGCGCCGGCTGCGGCTTTGCCGGCGGATCGCCGGGCTTCGCGTTCTCGCGATAGACGATGTCGTGTTCTTCCGTGAGCGCGATACCTTGCGCGTTGCTGATCTCGTGCCGCACGACCACGAACACCAGCGCGCCCGCTCGCCCTTCTTTCTGCGTCACATTGACGATACGTGAAGTCTCAGAGATCGATTCGCCGATGCGCAGCGGTCGCTGAAACTGGAACCGGCTGCCCGCCCACATCCGTCGCGGCAATGGCACCGGCGGTAAAAATCCACCGCGTGCAGCGTGACCATCGGCGCCGATTTCCGATTGCCGATGGATCGGCAGGAAATAGAGCCAGTGCCACAGCGGCGGCAGCGCATCGCCTGCCTTTGGATACGGGTCGTCGCGATCGAGCGTCGCCGACAGTGCCGCCACCGGCGCCGCGGTCACCTGATCCGTATACGTTTGTGTTTTGCCGATCCAGTCGTTGAGATTTCGCATGACTATTTAGTCGTAATCGCTACTGGGAAACCTGTTCGCATCACGGCACGAGCACCAGCTTGCCGCTCACTTTTTGATTGAGGACCTCGTTGAGCGCGTCGACCGCGCCCTCCAGCGGATAGGTCGCGTGCAGATGCGGCTTGATCTTGCCCGCTAGAAACATTTGGTTGAGCTCGTCGACGTTGCGCTGGCTCTTTTCGCGCTCGAGCTTGGTGAACTGCAGCCAGAACACGCCGACGATCGAGCAGCCTTTCAACAGTGCTAGATTGAGCGGAATCTTCGGGATGTCGCCGGCTGCAAATCCCACCACCAGAAAACGCCCGTTCCACGCCATGTCGCGCAGGGCCAGCTCAGAATACTTGCCGCCGACCGGATCGTAGACGACATCGACGCCTTTGCCGCCGGTGATCGCTTTGACTTGCGCGCGAAGATCTGTAGAGGCGTAGTTGATCAGCTCGTCCGTGCCTTCCTGCTTGCACACCGCCAGTTTAGCGTCGCTCGATGCGGCAGCGATGACACGCGCGCCGAGGGCTTTGCCGATCTGAATCGCCGACGTCCCCACACCGCCGGAGGCGCCGAGCACCAGCAGCGTTTCGCCCGGCTTGATCTGCGCGCGATCTTTCAGCGCGTGGTACGACGTTCCGTACGTCGTCACGAATGCCGAAGCAGAAACGAAATCCATCGCGTCCGGCATCAGCATCGCGCTGTTGCTATCGACCGCGACCTCTTCTGCGAAGCCGCCCCATGTCGTCACCGCCATCACGCGATCACCCGGCTTGAACGCGGTGACGCCGGCGCCGATTTGTTTGACGACCCCGGCGACCTCGAACCCCGGCGAAAACGGCGGTTCTGCTTTGATCTGATACTTGCCCTGAATCATCAGCGTGTCGGGGAAATTGACGCTCGCCGCTTTGACGCTGATCACGACTTGATTGTCACCGGCGATCGGCGATGGCACGTTCTCCACCGACAGCTTTTCCGGTGGACCGAACTCGCGACACATCACCGCTCTCATCGCCGCGAGTCTCGAAAACTACGCAGCACGCGGTGTACGACCGCCGTGCTTGCGCACGAATTCATGCGCTTCTTCGGCGGATTCGAAAATATGCGA
>JBBRGM010000604.1:0-2752 GCA_038240725.1 Burkholderiales bacterium
GCCGGCTCGGATACGCTCCGGTATTTCGCGATGATGCACGCGGGTGAAATGCACGCGCGGCGTTGGATCGCAGTCCATGCAGTCCTGGCCGCTGGATAGCAGGCCCCACAAACCAAGTCGTATGAGAATGGGTTTGGCATATACCTGCATGATGCCTTCGTTGATCGGATTGGGAAGCGCCACTTTTAGATCGCTGCGGGCGAGGTCATGCAGATCGCGCACAGCTTTGGGATTGCCCGCTGCGACCATGAGCTCCAGGCGATTGTGGGCATAGCTTACGTACGATCCAATCCGGTTGGTCTGTCGCAAATGCACCGGCGTAACGGAGCCATAAACGTCCGGCGGTCGATGAAAAATTTTTTCGTCGTATGCCAATCCGCCTGCCTGGATTGCACTCAACAGCAAGCCGGGCGGCAGCGTCACCACGCCGACGTCCAATTCCGCGTGTTGTTTTTGGAATGCGCGGACCACATTCTCCATCGCGAAAAACTGGTTCCCAGCGAGCCAAATCACGAGTGCGTCGCCCATCTCCATTTTTTCCAAGGCACGAACGCCGTAGATAACCTCGCCGCCGTGCCCGAACATTCTGAGATCGCTATCGCGCTGATCGGGTATCGCTATCGCTTTTGCCTCGGCGCTTCCGACTTGCACGTCGCCGGAATAACACAGCGCAGCCGTCGTAGAAAGCCACAGCACCGCCGCAAGCCGAACAAAACACCGCCACGCGATTCTGCGTGAACCGGCTTCAGACGAGTGCATACGCGCTCGTGGTCATGCTTCGTCGATGCATGGAATTTCTCCTGAAATATCGATTCTTGTCGAGTGCATGCGGCGCGCGCGCACGCGCCTGCGCGTCTCCCGAAAGGAAATTGGGCAAAACGCGCGATGTCGCATTCTATACAGCGCGAGCGCGATTGGCCCAAGCGTCAAGATGCGGCTCGGCGGGCAATAGGCATGAGCAAATCCAAACACCCAGGCGTTGACGAACAATCGGTTTCGGGCATAATCGCTATATACAAGCATATATAGCACTAATCGATGAAATCGAACCTGTCCCTGAAGTGCGAGCATTCGCATCAGCCGGCCGACTCCCGCGAGAGAGTCGGATTGGACTCGCTCTTCCCCGGCGTTATCGTCGGTATCCCCGGCGTGAAGGTGCAACATCCGGCGCTGAAAAAGCATTCGCCGGCCCCGGTGTCGAAGCCATCCAGCCGTCGCAGCAAGATATCCGAGCTGGACCCGACGCTGCACTGTTCTATTATCGGTACCTGCCTGACCACTGGTGAGCTCAGGTCGGCGCTGCGCAAGTGCGATTCGGCTATCGATCCAGCCGCGACCTATCACGAGCTGCATTCCGTTGCGGTAGCATCGGTCGGCAGCAACAACGAAACGGCAAAGCACATTCAAAAGGCGCTCGACCGCCGCCACCAGATCAACATCGATCGCTTCGCCGCGGCACGCAATGCCGATGAGCTGCGCCAGCGTTGGAACGCGGCGGTACAAAATGCCGACATTCCCGGCGCTTACTGGGCGCTGCTGACACATCCGTTGGCCACCGATGCGCTCGTTCGTCACGCGTTCGGCGACGTCCACATGTTGTCGCATCTCGTCGGCGCTGCCAATCGCGCGGACATCCGCAAGCTGCATGAATTGGAACAGCACAAAGCTGCGCTCGAGCAAACGCTGGAGCGTCAGCAAGCACAACTGCGCGACGGATTCACGTCGCGCGACGCGAAAATTCGAGAGCTGAGCGCTGCGCTGTCAACACGAATCGAGCGTGAGCAAACGGGGATGCCGCTCGCTGCCGCCGCGTCCGATCTCGACACACTCGATCGCCTCGTCGCTGACCTGCGCAAGCAGCTCGACCTGGAAAATCGCCGGCACGAACGTGCGGAAAAGAAAGCGCAGGACTCGGCGGCAGCGCACGCGAGCGCGGAGACTGCGCGCTCCGCTATCCAAACTGAGCTCAGCGCGCTACGCGAGGAGCTAACGGCGGCGGAAGCCGGCCTCGCTGCGCTGTCGGATGAAGCCGATGAGCAACGTTCGGATGAATGGGCCCTCGATGGCTTGAGCATTCTGTATGTCGGCGGACGCTCTCATCAAATCGCGCAAATCAGAACTGTGGTTGAACGGGCAGGCGGAACGTTCGTGCATCACGATGGCGGCATGGAGGAGCGAGGCGAGTTGCTGCCCGGCCTAGTCGGTCGTGCCGATATCGCCGCTTGCCCGGTTGACTACGTGAGTCACGCTGCTGCGCTAATGGTCAAGCGCCTCTGCCACCAGGCCGACAAGCCGTTTCTTCCATTGCGTAGCTCAGGCATTGCCTCTCTTCTCCGAGCGCTTACCTCCGCTGAGTGCGACGATCGACATCGCGCGCAGCATAGTAGTTAGCAGCCTCACCGAGCAGTTCGCCAAACGCACGCAACGGCGGGCGCGCTGCGCCGCAGATTCGGGCTCGCGTGTCTAGGGAAGCTCTGAACAAGTCTTGCGACGCGCGTTGCGTCAGGCGCGGATGGATGCGAGGCGTCGCGGCGAAGCCAAGGTAGGTACCTTGGCGAGGAGCGCAACGATGCAGACGCCGCACCTGACGCAACCCAATAATCCGTCGTCACTATAGAGGGACCGGGGTGATTTGGGCCGATGGCCGCGTGCGCTCCTCCTGGTGTAGGCGGGCTACACGGCGTCCTCGCCCTCTTGCCCTCGGCCCAAATCACCCCGGTCGCGCACGCAAGACTTGTTCAGAGCTTCCCTA
>JBBRGM010000605.1:0-2728 GCA_038240725.1 Burkholderiales bacterium
TCGCGCCGTCTTTTTTGGCGT
This sequence comes from Burkholderiales bacterium, assembly GCA_038240725.1. Lineage (GTDB taxonomy): Bacteria > Pseudomonadota > Gammaproteobacteria > Burkholderiales > SHXO01 > SHXO01. The sequence goes on from JBBRGM010000605.1 coordinate 22, forward strand.
CGATCAGCACCACGCTGTCCTTATTGAAGGTTTCGTAGTAGTTCGTATCCAGCGGCTGCCGCTTGGTGCCGTACGCGTAGCCTGTCGGTATCAGTTTCTCGGCGATGGCTGGGTCTTTTACCGTCTTCCGGATCTTGCGCTTGATGTATTCGGCGCAAACGTCGTTGGCCTTCTGATCAAAGAACATGTCCTGATAGTTGGCAAGCCAGAACGCGAAGCCGCCGGCATCCCACTTCTTGTCGAATTCCTGCTCGCGCTCCTCGGCCGAGACTTCCAGGGCCGACTTCGGAATGAAGTAATGCTCCTGTCCGAAGAACGATTCGCGGATGCGCTGGATCACGCCGTCGTAATCCGCCTTGCGCGCCGCGGCGACCTCAGGATCTACTTTGCCGTTGCGCGCGGGCACGCAATAATTCGCCGTGCGCTGAAATACGACGAGCTGCTTCGCCTGCTGCGCGATTTCGGGAATCGCCTGCACCGCAGTTGCACCGGTGCCGACCATGCCGACGCGCTTGTTCGTGAAGTCGACACCGCCTTGCGGAAAGCGGCTGGTGTGATACCACTTGCCTTTGAATTTTTCCAGGCCTTTGAACTGCGGAATGTTGGTGGTCGACAAGCTGCCGACCGCGGCAATCAGATAACGCGCGGTAACCGGTTCGCCCGTGCTGCTGTGCACCGTCCACAAGCTGTTTTCTTCATCGTAGTCGGCGCTGGTAATGGTGGTGTTGAATTGGATGTCTCGTTTCAGGTGGTGGCGTTCGGCGACCCGCTCCAGATAGCGGAGAATCTCCGGCTGTTCCGGATAGCGCTCGGACCACTCCCATTCCTGCAAAAGCTGCTTGTCCCAGGTGTAGCAGTAAATGTAGGCGTCAGAATCGCAGCGCGCGCCGGGGTAGCGGTTCCAATACCAGGTGCCGCCGACGGTATCGCCGGCTTCGTAGACGCGCACCTTCAATCCCAATTTGTCTCGCAACGACTTCAGCATGTACATGCCGGAAAAACCCGCGCCGATTACGACGGCGTCGAGCTCGGGAGTTGCGCTGGTCATAGTCTCCTCCAATCAGTTTGAACGAATGAAGTCGATCCACGCTCGTTTGCGGGCGAGTCGCGGTGCGCGTTACTACGCGCGAAGTAGCTCGGCTCAGGCGAATGGCGATCGCGCGAGTCGCGCTTCGAGCAGATTAGCACCGCGGGGAATTTAAGCGAATCGAACTCGGCGCTGCGTGCCTCCGATAGCGCGGCGGCACGGCCGATGCGCGTCGCCGAAACGCATATGGGTTGGACGAATGCGCCGCGGAGCTACGGCGGTCGAGGCGCGCACAAGCAGAGGGTGGGCGGTACCGGTTCGCGAGGGCATGAATGGCCGTTCACGCGCACCCGGCGAGTCAATCCCGTAATCTAGATTTCAGTTTGCAGCGCAATGCGGACTATCGTTCGGCGGGTCGCGGCGGCTCGACGTAAGCGAAGAGTAAGTCCGTCATGTTAAAACGAACACGCATCCGATATGTAATGGATGCAAAGACATACCCGGGGATAGGTGTAAGGAATGGCTGCGTGTAGGCGAGTGTGCGAGGTGAACGATCGCCGGTCTCCACAACATTCGCGGCGCAGCATGTTTAGTAAATTTTAGCAACGAGTCGATATCCCCGATGCCCGATCTTCCGCTGTTCGCAACACCCGTCCATGTATGACCTGCCGGATCTGGACCAAGTTAATCGCGATCTGACCGCGCGCCTCGTCGCAGATTCGAACGCAGTTCCCTCCGTGCACCGTAGCAACGTCGGCGGCTGGCATTCGCCGAATCTAACCGAGCGCCCGGAGGCGTACGTTCGCACGCTGATTCAAACGATCGTCGGAAAAGTACGCGAAACCGTGCAGACCCTCGCGCAAGAACGACAGCAGAGCTTGCCGCCGATGCGCATGGGCGTGCATGCATGGGCGATGGTAATGCGCAACGGGGACTACACGATCCCGCACGATCATTCCGAGGTGCACTGGGCGACGGTGTATTACGCCGATGCGGGGGATGCAGACGAGACGGCGCATCCCGCTTCGGGCTTGCTCGCACTCGTCGATCCGCGCACCGGCGGTCGGCCGATGCCGGGGCTGGAGATTCTCGGCACCACGTTTACGGTCCCGCCGCGCACGGGGCGACTGATCGTTTTCCCGGGATGGCTGCGGCACTATGTGCACGCCTATCGCGGACAGCGGCCGCGCGTCTCGCTCTCGTGCAATGTCGTGTTCGAACCTGCTGCGCCATTTGCCAGCGATCGCCAAGTCGCTGCTATGCGCTGATCCACACTCTCGGCTCCGACATTTAGCCGGCACCGGTCGAATCGCGCGACCGGTGCCGATCGTGCGTCAGTCGACAGGCGTTGCGTTAGTGGCTTTCAACAATTCGCTGCGCAGCGTGGCCTCGTCGACGGCCGGTTCGAAATGTGCGCCGCTCACTTTGAACAGGTCGGGGTTGAGCACATACAGAGCGGCGCTGTCATCCCACAAACGCGTGCCGACATTCCACGTCGAAGGGTCTGCGTTCAAGGCCGCTTTCAATACACCCGGCATTCCTGCGCCGGCGAGCTGATCGACCATCTCTTGCGTTGGCGGATACGAGGATCCGTCCGCCGGCAAATCGACCCACACAGCGCTGCGAACGTTGCGCAGAAATCTATCTGCCGTGCCGCATGCGGGCTGGTCGTACACGCAG
>JBBRGM010000606.1:0-2706 GCA_038240725.1 Burkholderiales bacterium
GGTATTGTAGGCGTCGACCGATCCGTAATAGAAGCCGAAGTAGCTCAGCGGATTCCCAAAGTTGATTGTGGTCGGTGAACCGTACGTGCTGCCGTCGTTCAGATAGAAGCTCGCATCTCCCTGCGGCGCGACGCTGTCGGCATTGCTGCCGGAAACGATAGTGCCGCCGGAATAACCCGATGGCAGAACGGCGTTGTTGAAGTTGAAGGTAGTGGCGCCTGCGACACTGGTGTACTGCCCTTCGCCTGCTACGGCAGTACCGCCTGCAGTTAGCAAGTAGGCGTGGGCGGGCGATGTGAGTCCGGCAAACGCGGACGTCATCGCGAGTGCGACGATTGTTTTTTTCATGAAACGATCTCCGAGGGTTGGACTAACTAATTGATGTGCTATCGGCTTTCTTTGATGAAGCCGTGTGTGAACTCTATGCGAATGTCACTGCGAAAATCGAGCTTGGTCAAAAGCGTTGCAAGAATTCGTAAAACATAGACAAATGCGCGCGGTGATCTCGATAGAAGATTGTTTCGATGCATTCGGCATAGCCGGTCGCCGATCGGCATGACCGTCGACGCGAATTTGCTCGAGCGGCCGGCGTCGTGTCGGGCGTTGTTCGTGGCATTCACGTTTCTCGCGCTGCAAGGCTTCGGCGGCGTGCTCGCAATTGCCCAGCGCGTGCTGTGCGACCAGAAGCGTTGGCTCAGCAACGAAGAGTTCGTGGAAATTCTCGCGGTAGCTCAGGTGTTGCCGGGGCCGAACGTGTGCAACGTCGCGCTCATCGTAGGCGACCGTTTCTTCGGCTGGCGCGGCGCGTTCTCTGCGCTGGCTGGGATGATGTTCGTGCCGCTCGTGATCGTGCTGGTCGTCACCGCCGTCTATGCGCGGTACGCATTGCATCCGGCCGTGGCGGGCGCGTTAAAGGGAATGGGTGCGGTCGCCGCAGGATTGATCGCCGGCACAGGTTTGAAGTTGGCCCGTGCCCTTCGCAAGAATCCGCTGGGCATTCCAACTTGCGTGGTAGTCGCGATAGCAGCATTTGCCGGCGTGGCGTTGCTGCGCTGGCCGCTTGTCTGGATTCTGTTAGGGCTCGGCAGCATTACGTGCTTCACGGCCTGGCGGCGCTTGCGGCCCGGCGCTGGCACGTCTGAGGCGGGTCGCTAGGTGCATACCGGCCTCGATTGGCTCGCGCTATTCGGCCACTTTCTCCTCCTGTCGCTGCTGTCGATCGGCGGTGCCATCACGGTTGCACCGGACATGCATCGCGTGATGGTGGAACAGATGGGCCTGCTCACGGACACGCAGTTCAACGCGTCGATCGCGATCGCGCAGGCGTCGCCTGGGCCGAATGTTCTGTTCGTCGCGGTGATGGGCTATCAGGCAGCCGGCCTGGTTGGCGCGGCAGTCACGCTGACGGGGATCATGCTGCCGTCGACCACGCTGGCGCTGGCGGCCGCTCGCTGGGGCCACGCCCGCCGCGACTGGCGCGCCGTCCAAGCCTTCAAAGCCGGGATGGCGCCGGTCGTGATTGCGCTTATGTTCGCAACCGGGTGGATCCTGGCGACGTCCGCCCCCGGTTCGCGCCACTTGCTGCTAACCGTGGCGGCGGCGCTGCTGGTGTGGCGCACGCGCGTGCATCTGCTGGTACTGATCGCCGCCGGGGCGCTGCTGGGGGCGCTGGGGTGGGTTTAGGCGTGCCGTTATCAATGCAGTCGAGCGATCAGACGCGCTTGATCGTCGCGGAGTATGATTTGAAAACCAGCACTAGAGAGGAGACAAGGCAATGACTGAGATCGCGAGAAAACTGAAGTCCGTCGGCGCATCCAGCGTGCGCGACCGCGTCAGCGAGGAAGAATGGCAGGTGCGCTGCGATCTTGCGGCCGGCTATCAGCTCGCCTCGATCTACAAGTGGACCGACCTGGTCTACACCCATTTCACCGCTCGCGTCCCGGGCTCCGAGCATATCCTGATCAATCCGTACGGACTGATGTTCGACGAGATCACCGCCTCGAGCCTGGTGAAGATCGACCACGAAGGTAATGTGATCGACGACGTGACCGGCCTCGGCATCAATTTCGCGGGCTACGTGATTCACGGCTGCGTGCATGAGGCGCGCCCCGAGATCAACTGCGTGATTCATACGCACACGCGCGCTGGCGTCGCGGTGTCGGCGCAGAAATGTGGATTGCTGCCGATTAGCCAGCATGCGCTGCGCACCTACGGGATGATTACTTACCACGACTACGAAGGCATTGCTCTGGAACTGGACGAGCGCCCACGTCTGGCAGCGGATCTCGGCAAAACCTCCAAAGCCATGATCCTGCGCAATCACGGTTTACTGACCTTGGGCAATAACGTATCCGAAGCCTTCGAGCTGATGTATTACCTCGACTGCGCCTGTCAGTCCCAGGTCGATGCGCTGGCCGGCGGTCGCGTCGAGCTCGATTTCATCTCCGAAGAAACGGCGAAAAAAGGCTTCGAGCAGTTCCAGGGTGAGGGTGGCGCCGAGTTGAACAAAACCTGGACCGCGCTATTGCGCATGCTGGATCGCAAGGGCATCGATTATCGGAGCTGAGCCTCTCCATGCGAAGGAATGACTGTTGACCAAGGTTCGTAAAGGCCAGGCCCCAGGCAAGCTATCGCGCGAACAGTTTCACGAGCACTTCCGGCAGTCCTACATCGACCCGGCGTTCGATGCCGAGCGCGACGCTATCG
>JBBRGM010000607.1:0-2689 GCA_038240725.1 Burkholderiales bacterium
CCGACTACGATCAACACGTCGCATTCGAGAGCCAAAGCTCTGACCGCGTCCTGGCGATTCTGCGTTGCGTAGCAGATGTCGTCTTTTTTGGGCCCAACTATCGCCGGATAACGATCTTTCAGCGCACCGATGATTGCGGCCGCATCGTCCATAGATAGCGTGGTCTGCGTGACGAATGCAACGCGCTGCGGGTCAGCGATGTCGAGCTTCTGGACGTCGCCCAATGATTCCACTAGATGCATCCCGGAGCGAGCTTGTCCCATTGTTCCCTCGACCTCTGGATGGCCACGGTGGCCGATCATGACGATCTCGCGTTCCTGCTCCCGCATCTTCGCCACCTCGACATGCACCTTGGTCACCAACGGACATGTCGCATCGAACACCCGCAACCCTCGGCTGTCTGCTTCCAGGCGCACCGTCTGGGATACGCCATGTGCGCTAAACACTACAGTGGCACCCGTTGGTACTTCGTCGAGTTGCTCGACGAATATGGCGCCTTTGACGCGCAGGTTTTCGACTACGGATCGGTTGTGGACGACTTCATGCCGCACGTAGATCGGAGCGCCATGAAGCTTAAGCGCACGCTCTACAATTTCGATCGCGCGGTCGACTCCAGCGCAGAAGCCGCGGGGACGGGCTAGCAAAACGAGCATCTGAGCAATTCTCGACGATAAAAGGATGACTGATTATAACGCCGCGTCAGTGGGGGCCGCGTTATGCGAATGACGCTTAGGGTATTTCCCCTTGCTTGACGCGAGTGCGTCCGATGCTGCCCCAAATCAAAAACGCAGCGCCGCACGTAATTGCACTATCCGCGACGTTGAATGCCGGCCAGTAATGAGAGCCCACATGAAAATGCAGAAAATCCACAACGGCGCCGAGCATAACGCGATCAATCAAATTGCCGATAGCACCGCCGAGGATCATCCCAAGCGCAAAACAGAATGCACGATCCGAAGCATTCTTGCGGAGCAGAACCAAAATCACGGCGCTCGCGAACATCGCCACCAGTATGAAGAACGGACGTTGCCAGCCGGGCGCGGTACTGAGAAAGCTGAACGCGGCGCCTGGATTGAACACGAGCACCAAGTCGAAAAACGGTGTCACATCGATTGCAGTGCCATAGGTCAGTTGCTGCTGCACGAGGTGTTTGGTCAATTGATCGAGCACGATCACGACAACGCTAACCCCTAGCCAAACCCACCAAGGCAGCGCGCTTCGATCACTCATGGCCGCGAGCCTCGCCCAATCCATAGAGGTTCGAGACGCAGCGGCCGCACAATTCGGGATACCGAGCATCGACGTCGACGTCAGCACGATAATGCCAGCAGCGCGCACATTTCTTATTTTGACTCGGTCGTACGTCGACGCGGTGCAGCGCGGGGTCTGCAACCTCGGTAGCGCGAGCCGCCGACGTGATGAACACAAAACGCAAATCATCACCCATGGACGCCAGTGCGCGATAGCGATCGCCCGACGCATGCACGTCGACTTCGGCAGCGAGAGACGAACCGATATCACCTTTCGCTCGCAGCGCTTCTAGTTCTTTCTGCACTTCAGCGCGCGCTTCTCGCAGTAAGCCCCAACGCTGTTTCAGCTCCATCGCTTCGGAAACTGGCGGAAGTTCGTAATACGGGTGCAGAAATACGCTGTCATCGCTAGCCTTGACGAAATGCTCGTAGGCTTCCTCAGCCGTGAAGCTCAAGACCGGCGCGAACAAGCGGATCGCGCATTGTGTGATGTGGTACAGCGCGCTTTGCGCCGAACGCCGTGCCGGGCTGTTCGCGCCGGCCGTGTACAACCGATCCTTCAAGATATCGAGATAGAACGAGCCGAGAAATTCGGAGCAAAAACTGTGGAGCTTTTGCGTCGCCAGGTGGAATTCATAACGATGGTAGTCGTCCAGCACCGCGGCCTGCAGATCGTGTGTTGCCGCGAGCGCATAGCGATCGATTTCAATCCAGCGCTCGACCGGCAGCAAATCGCGACCACCATCGAAGTCCGAGACATTCGCTAATAAGAATCGCAGTGTGTTGCGGATGCGGCGATACATTTCGACCACGCGCTTGAGAATTTCCTGCGAGATGGTCAGCTCCCCGGAATAGTCGGTCGTTGCCACCCAGAGACGAAGGATTTCGGCACCGAGCGTGCCGTACACCTGCTGTGGCGCGATGACATTACCGAGAGACTTGCTCATCTTGCGTCCCTGCGCGTCTACGGCGAAGCCATGCGTGAGCAACTGACAATAAGGTGCCTGCCCGTCCATCGCGCAACCGGTGAGCAACGAAGATTGGAACCAGCCACGATGTTGATCCGAGCCTTCCAAATACAGATCCGCAGGCTTCGATAATTCCGCGCGTCTTGCAAGGACACTTGCGTGCGTCGTCCCCGAATCGAACCATACGTCGAGTGTGTCGGGCACTTTTCGATAAGTCTGCGCATCGCCGCCCAACAGTTCCTGCGCTTCCAATGCGAACCACGCTTCGATACCTTGCTTCTCGACGCGCTGCGCGATTTGCTCAGTAAGCTCGACTGTGCGCGGATGCAACTCTCCGGTTTCCTTGTGTACGAACAACGCCATCGGTACGCCCCAATTGCGCTGCCGAGATACGCACCAGTCGGGCCGGTTCTGCACCATCGTGGCGAGACGAGCACGACCCCACGCGGGGAAAAATGCCGTATCGGCGAC
>JBBRGM010000608.1:0-2689 GCA_038240725.1 Burkholderiales bacterium
TATGTGACGGGCGCATTCGACGGCGAAGCGATGTCCCAATACTTCATCGGGGCCGGCGCATGAAGCAATCGATCGTTGTTCGCGCCCGAACGGTATCGAGCGTCGTCGCATTTGCCGTGGCGGTTGCTTCGCACGACCTGCCGGCAGCTTCTGCAACTGAGCTCGATGCCTCGCGTCCCGATGACGCCATCGTCGAGCAGCCGCGGCCGTTCGGGTATGTCGTGGGCGACTTGTTTAGCCAACGCGTCCCTCTGCAGTTGAATGGCCGCACATTCACACCCGCTACGTTGCCGCGCGCCGAGCGGATCAGCGCGTGGCTCGAACGGCGCGCCCCGCGCGTCGAATCGACGGCCGATGGACGCCGCTGGGTCACGGTGGAGTATCAGGTCATCAATGCGCCTCAAGCACTGACCCTGATAAAAATCCCATCGTGGGCGCTGCAAGGCGAAGCCGGCACGGGCTTGCTTAATGTCGGCGAGTGGCCGATCAGCGTCGCACCGCTGACGCCGCGCACTGCGTTCGCGAAGGGCGGACTGGAAGAGCTTAGACCCGATCGGCGCGCGCCGATCATCGCAACGCAGCCGCTGCGGCGTCAGATCGCGCTATGGTCGGGCGCGCTCATCGCTACGCTGGCGCTTTGGTTCGGTTGGCTGCTATGGCGCAATTGGCGCGCTGCTGCGGGCCAGCCGTTCGCGCGGGCGCTGCGCGAGCTGCGCACGCTGGACGAGCGCGCGCCGGAGGCTTGGCAGAGTTTGCATCGCGCATTCGATGCTACTGCGGGACGCGTCATGCAGACCGCGACTTTGCACAGCTTGTTTCTACGGGCGCCGCAGTTCACCCCGTTACGCTCGAATATCGAACAGTTCTTCGAGCAGTCGAATCAACGCTTCTTCGGTGGCGAGGTGGTGGACCAACCATTGTCGGTACGCAATCTGTGCAGGGAGCTACGACGTATCGAGAAGGTGCACGAGTCATGAGCTCCGGCGTCGATCTCGGCCAGCCATGGGCTCTGCTGCTGCTGCCGCTGGCGTTTCTGCCGCTTCTGCGCAGGCGCAGCGACACCTTGAAGTTCTCTCACATCGCCTGGTTGCCTGGCGATCCTCTGGGCAGGATCGTCGGATTTTTCTGGCGTGCGTTCGCGGTATTGGCGATTGCGAGCACGGTGCTGGCATTGGCTGCGCCCGGTCGTGGCGAAACGCAAGTCCTGCGCACCGGGCGGGGAGCCGAGATTCTCGTCCTCCTGGATCGAAGCCGGAGCATGGATGACCGCATGCTGACCAGCGACTGGAAGACGCTCGACCCAATCGTTGTACGGGCTCAATCTCAATCGCGCGGCGAGCAAAAGGGAAAAGTCGCTCGCGATCTACTGACGAAGTTTGTCACCGAGCGCCCGGATGACCGGTTTGCGTTGATGTTGTTCAGCGCCAGTCCGATTTATGTCGTGCCGTTTACGCAACACGACGAGGTCGTCCAGGCCGCCATAGTTGCGGGCGCGGTCGGACGCGGGTTGTCCGACACGGATGTCGGCGGGGCAATGATCGCGGCGATAAAAGCTTTCGATCAGCGATCGTACTCCGGCAGCCGCATTATTTTGCTGGTGTCGGACGGCGGCGCCAAGCTCGACGAACAAACACAACGCGACATTACCCAAAGCCTGCTCAAGAATCGCATCGCGCTCAACTGGATCTACCTGCGATCGGTGAATGGACCTGACTTCACTAACCCCGACGCGCAGGGTGAAGCGATGCCCGAGATCATGCTCCATCGGTTTTTTCAGACCTTGCGCACGCCGTACCGGGCCTATCAGGCGCAAACGCCGGAGGACCTTGCGCAGGCGATTGCCGAGGTCGGCAAGCAGCAGAATTTTCCGCTCGATTTTTGGGAGCAGATCCCGCGTCGCGACTATAGCCGGCATTGCCTCGTCGCCGGAGCCGTTTGCTGTCTCGTGCTCCTAATCTATCGCGCTACCCAATTGCGGAGCTGGACATGAAGCGCCGCCAAATTCATGCCTTGTTTGGCGCGGCTACGGTGGTGTTCGGCATGCTTGCCGGTTACCACGCTGTTCAACTTCAGCGTGCACAGCGCGTGAACGAGGCAATCGCGGGCGCCAGCACCGCCACGATCGAAAGCAGCTTGCCCGAAGCAGCGTTTGCCCGCGCCGCGGCGTTAGCCAAGGCCGGCGACGAGGAGGCTGCGGTGAAGTCTTACAAGCTGCTGATCCAAAGCGATCGCACAGACCTTCGACGCGCAGCGCTGTACAACCTCGGCAATCTATACATGCGCCAGGCATTCAAAGGTGGGGCGGACAAAGCACTGGAATTACTGCCGCTGATCGAGCTGTCCAAGCAGAGCTATCGCGACCTCCTGCGCGAAGATCCCGGCGATTGGGACGCCCGATACAACCTCGAGCGGGCACTGTGGCTTGCGCCGGAAGTGGCCGAGGACTCGCCGGAGGAGAACAGACCATCGGAATTCGAGCGGCGTGTGATGCGCGCATTGCCGAATTTCCAGATCGTGCTGCCATGAGGGCTCGCCAGCTCGTCTTCAGCGCGCTGGAACCAGGATCTCGCTCGATCACGATAGTTTTAGTCCTGCTGGTGGTTGCCGCGCTGATGCCTGTTGTCAAGTTGCCGCGCGTCACCTACACGTATATCGTTTTCTTCGACATCACACAAAGCATGAACGTGCA
>JBBRGM010000609.1:0-2660 GCA_038240725.1 Burkholderiales bacterium
ATGATTCTCGAGCTCGACGACGGCAAGACCGTGCATCTTCGGCCGGGCGACTGCGTCGTGCAAAACGGCACGCGCCATCGCTGGCGCAACCCGCTCGCTGAGCCGTGTCTGATGGCGTTCGTGTTGATCGGTGCTGCCAAGCGCGATGGATGATGCGTATAGGGTGCATCGCTATCGTCCGAGATCCGAAGGAAGCTATTCCTGTCGCCCGCTGAACCCGTGCCGCGCACATGTGCAATGCGCTTATCCGAGCCATGCGGCGAAGATAGCGCGCGGTCTAAGTTCCCATCTGTGCGGCGAGGTCCATGAAGTCGGATGCGACGATATCGACCTTGCCTGCTCCGTCCTCTGCAGTGTCGGCTTTGCGTTTGCCGCCGAATTCGAGCGGGCGCGTTATCAGCGCGGTGCGCAGCCCGAGCTTCTTCGCGGCCATCAGATCGTCCATGTGCGCGGCGGCCATCATGACTTGCGACGGTGAGGGTCCAAGCAGTTTGGCGGCGCCCTGGTAGACCTCGGGGTCGGGCTTGTAGTGACCGAACAGCTCTGCCGACAAAATGCAGTCCCACGGCAGCCCGGCATACTTACCCATATCGGTGAGCAACGAGACGTTGCCATTGGACAGAGTCGATATGATGTAGCGCGACTTCAAGCGCTGCAATCCGCCGACCGAGTCAGGCCACGGCCACAGCCGATGCCACGCGCGGTTGAACTGATCGATCTCTGCTTCGGATAACCCGTCGATGTTGAATTGACGCAGCAGGTCATTCAAGATCATGCGGTGCAGGCCATCGATGTTGGTCCAGGCAATCTCGCCGCTGCGCACTTTCTTCATCGCCGGCTGATAACCGCCGCGCCACGCATCGGCAAATGCGACCCAGTCGACGTTGATGCCTTTGCGTTTGCCGAGCCATTCGCCCTCGCGAATAATCGATCCACGCCAGTCGACCACCGTTCCGAACACGTCGAAGACCAGCGCCTTCACCGTCCCGTGCAGACCTGCGTTCGGCGCCTCCGGCGAGTCCGCAGCCGATGCAGCAGTCGGACTTGACGCGCCCGCAGCGGCTGCCGCAAATGATGCGGCGCCGGCAATAATGAAATCGCGGCGGCCGCTTGGCAGCTGCCCGTTGTCGTTGTCCTGCACCATGGTTCCTCCTGTCGTTTTATGGATCCTTCTGCTCGGTGTTCGAGTCTAATGCGTTGCAAGCATCGGTCGATGTAGCGTGTCGTGATCGCGCAGACATGTTTATGAGGCGCGCGAAACAGCTACGTTCCGTGACGGTAGCGTATCTTGTTCAACGCTGCACTGCTCTTCATGCGAAGCACAGACTACTACCCGTGTCGATCACCGCAGATTTTCTTGCATCCGCATACAATCGCGGTGGCGAGCGATGGCAGTTGCCGCGGTACTTATGGTCGTTCTCTCGATTGCGGAGTTATACAAATGATCGATCACATCGGCTTGGCGGTTAGTAATTTCGACGTCAGCAAAGCGTTCTACACGAAGGCGTTTGCGCCGCTCGGCTACCAGCTGATCATGGAGGTGACCGCCGAGATGACGGGCAAGTATCCGGCAGCAGGTTTCGGCGTACCACCGAAACCGGACTTCTGGATCAGTGGCGGCGGCAGCAATATTCAACCGGTGCACGTCGCACTGCGTGTGGACGACCGCCCTGCGGTCGACGCGTTCTACAAAGCCGCTATTGCAGCAGGCGCGCGCGACAATGGCGCGCCGGGCATACGGGCGAAGTACCACCCGAGTTATTACGGCGCATTCGTGCTGGATCCCGACGGACACAACATCGAGGCGGTCTGTCACGCAGCCGGGTAGCTGTCTTGGCGCTTTCGAGCGTGCCTCGAGCTGCGTGCGGCTCGCGCGTTGCACGGCGTATCGGCCAACGCTGCGCAGCGATGCGTTTTCGCAACGCGCCGCTTCTGCACAGATCGTGCTGCGCCGGCGAATTAATGCAACCGGTTTCGCAATAGCCCATGCCGTTTACGCCGTATCACATGGGGCCCGGGCTGCTCATCAAGTCGCTCCTGCGCGGAAGCTTTAGTTTGATGGTGTTCGGCTGGACGCAGATGATCATGGATATCCAGCCTCTCGTCGGTCTGATTACTCATCACGGCAAGCTGCACGGATTTAGCCACACTTATCTCGGCGCAACCCTCATCGGCGCGTTCTCGGCAATCACGGGAAAGTATTTTTCGCAGATCGCGCTCGCCGCCGTGCTCGAGAAGCGCTGGCGTGAAATCGAGATCCTCTGGTCGGTCGCCATCGTCAGCGCGTTCGTCGGATCGTACAGTCACGTTATCATCGACAGTGTTGTGCATGGCGACATGCAGCCGCTGTATCCATTCGCCGGCAACGGATTGCTGGGGCTGCTGTCAGGCCGGTCTGTTGATCGGCTATGCTTATACGGTGGGCTTCTGGGTGCCGTACTGTACTTCCTCGTGCAGGTGGTGATCGCTCGGCGCACAGCGGCGATCAAGGCGATCGGCGAAACGCCGACCACTGCCAGCCCGCTGGGTGAAAATGCCGATGACTAACACGAGGATTCATCCGTGGATGCACTGAATAGTCTGGTCGCCTCGCTTGGTATTCCCGTCAAGCCGAGGACGACAATCGCGGTTGGCTTCGCGGTCATCATCGGCGTCGTCTG
>JBBRGM010000610.1:0-2647 GCA_038240725.1 Burkholderiales bacterium
GCAGTTGTACACCGGTGCGCCGCGGCGCGATGTGAAGCCGATCGCGCAGCGCTGAAATTCAGGGGGTCGCACGCGCGTCTCGGGAAACCCATGCGTGGTGGACCCTGCGAAGGGAGTCGACATCGGCCCTTCCTGCATGTCCGTGGTGCCACGACAGCGGGCCATCCAGGTCGTCGCAGATTGCGGCGCGGCCGGGAAACCGATCGGCTGCGAAGTACTGGCTGCGTGTGATGAGCGCGCCGACGCCCGCCGCGTTCGCGGCAGCCAATCCGTTGGGTGAGTCTTCGATTGCCAGAGCATCGTGTGCGCCGACGCCGAGGCGTTCGAGCGCGAGCCGATAGACCAGCGGGTCGGGCTTCTTGATCGCGGCGTCTTCCGCACACACGATCGAGGCGAATCGTTCGTGCCAGTGCGGCCCAAGCAATACCGAGAGGAGCGCTTCCACATTGCCGCGGCCGGTGGTGGTCGCGATCGCAAGCGCGATGCCGGCGCCCGCGCATTCGTCCATCAGTCGGCACACGCCTGGGCGAGCCGAAAGCTTGCCTGAGGCAAGCATCTCGCCATAGAGCTGGTTCTTGCGCTGATGCACGGCGCGCGCCAGCGATTCGCGTTCGCTCGCCGAGGAAGGCGATGTCGTGCGGCCCTCCATGTCGTAGAGCAGCCTTTCGTATCCGCCGGCGACGCGCAGCAGGCTGCCGTAGGTCCGGACGTCCCATTGCCATCCGGTTCCCAGCTCCTCGAGCGCCCGGTTGAATGCGACGCGGTGTCCGTCGCGCTCGGTTTCCGCGATCGTGCCGTCGACGTCCCAGATCAGGGCAGTCAGCATCGAGGGTGCCCGCGATCCGATCGGCCGGAGATGCGTGAGGACGAAGAGCTCAATGGCTCGAGCGCACCAGAGGACGCTCTTCGTCGGCGTGCAGCCACACGCATTCGGCGAGCTTCTCCGCGGTGAGGCCGAAGTGTTCGTACAATGCGGCCGCCGGCGCCGATTCGCCGAAGGTATCGATGCCCAGCGCGGCACGACAACCGTACTGACCCCACCATTTCGTGACCCCCGCCTCGACGCCGATGCGAGGCATGTCGCGGCCCAGCACGGCATCGCGCCAGGCGCGATCCTGCCGGTCGAAGACCGTCGATGACGGCATCGAGACAACGCGCACCGGCACGTTGCGCGCATCCAGCAGTTTCTGCGCGTCCATCGCCAGCGACACTTCCGAGCCCGTGGCGAGAATCACGGCGACCGCGTTTTCGCGATCGCTCAAGACATAGGCGCCCCGACGCATATCGAGTACCTGCTGCGGGCTGCGCGTCTGCGCCGGCAGGTTCTGGCGCGACAACAGCAGCGCAGCCGGCCGCTCCGCGCGACCGAGCGACTGAATCCATGCGACCGCGGTCTCGGCCGCATCGCAAGGCCGCCAGACATCGAGGTTCGGGATCAGGCGCAGGCTGGCCGCGTGCTCGACCGGCTGGTGGGTCGGTCCGTCTTCACCGAGCCCGATCGAATCGTGCGTGAAAACATGGATCACGCGCAGCTTCATGAGCGCGGCCATGCGGATCGCGTTGCGGCTGTAGTCGGAAAACGTGAGAAAGGTGCCGCCGTAGGGAATGAATCCGCCGTGCAGCGCGATGCCGTTCATCACCGCCGCCATCCCAAATTCGCGCACGCCATAGTGGATGTGTCGACCGCCCACCGCATCGCCCCGCACCACGCCGCAGCCGGGAAAGTCGGTCAGGTTGGAGCCGGTCAGGTCGGCGCTGCCGCCCAGCATCTCGGGCAACTTGATCGCCAGTTGGCTCAGCACTTTCTGCGATGCCTTGCGGGTGGCGACGGCCTCGCGCGACTGGCCGAACTCGGCCATCGTCGTCAGCACGGTCTCCTCGAAATCGTGCGGAAGATCGCCCGCCATGCGGCGCTCGAACTCGGCCGCGAGCGCCGGATGATCCGCGCGATACGCGATCAGGTGCTGGCGCCATTGCGCCTCGCGCTCGGCACCCACGCGCTTCGCGCTCCACCGATTCGCGATCGACAACGGAATCTCGAAGGTAGCGTGCGGCCAATCGATCGCATCGCGCGTGCGCTCGATCTCCTCGGCGCCGAGCGGCTCGCCGTGCGCCTTGGCGGTCCCCTCGCGCGCGGGCGATCCCTTGCCGATGGTGGTGCGGCAGACGATCAGCGACGGCCGATCGGCGATCGTCTTCACGTCTGCGATGGCCTTTTCGACAACGGCCACGTCATGTCCGTCGATCGGGCCGATCACGTGCCAGCCGTAGGCGCGAAAGCGTGCGGGTGTGTCGTCCACGAACCAGTCCACGACCGGCCCGTCGATCGAAATGCCGTTGTCGTCGTAGAGCGCGATCAGCTTGTTCAACTTCCACGCCGCCGCAAGCCCGGCGGCTTCGTGGCTGATGCCCTCCATCAGGCAGCCGTCGCCGAGAAAAACGTAGGTGTGATGATCGACGATAGCGTGCCCCGGACGGTTGAACTAGACGGCCAGCAGCCTTTCGGCCACCGCGAAACCAACCGCGTTGGTGAGGCCCTGGCCGAGGGGTCCGGTGGTGGTTTCGACACCGGGCGTGAGCCCGTGCTCCGGATGGCCGGGCGTCCTGGAATGCAACTGTCGAAAGCGCTGCAGTTCGCCGATAGCGA
>JBBRGM010000611.1:0-2642 GCA_038240725.1 Burkholderiales bacterium
CTGAACAGGTGCTCGCGTCGAAGACCATTGCCACGCCGCTCAAGCTGCTCGATTGCTGTCCGGTATCCGATGGCGGCGCTGCGTTCGTCGTCAGCCGAGATCGCAGCAACGACTTCCGGGTGGAGATCATCGGCACGGGTCAGGCGCACACCCATCAGCACATCAGCGCGGCGCCGAGTCTGACGGCGTTCGGCGCGCAAGCGTCGGTCGAGCGCGCGCGCAACGTCGGCGGCATTGCGATGAGCGACGTGCGCTACGCTGCCATCTACGACAGCTTCACCATCACGCTGACGATTCTGCTGGAAGAGATCGGGCTTGCGCCACGCGGCGAAGCGGGAGCACGCGCGAAGTCCGGTTACTTCAACCACGATGGCACATTGCCGCTCAACACGCATGGCGGTCTGCTGTCGTACGGCCATTGCGGCGTCGGCGGTGCGATGGCGCATCTGGTGGAGGCGCATCATCAGATGACCGGACGCGCAGGTAAACGGCAAGCGAAGAATCCATCGCTCGCGCTGTTGCACGGCGATGGCGGTGTGCTCTCCTCGCACGTGAGCCTGGTATTGGAGGCGAAATGAGCGAGACGCGATCCGTGGCCGATTGGACTGCAGGTCAACCAGGTCTCGCGTATCAACGCTGCAGCGCCTGCGCGGAGATCTGGTACTTCAAGCGCACGTTTTGTCCGCATTGTGGCGATGGCCATCCCGAGGACCTGCAGGCGAGCGGGCAGGGCACGGTCCAGGCGCACACCGAAGTGACGCGTGCACCGACCGATGAGTGGCGTGCGCATGCGCCCTACACGATCGTCCTCGTAGATGCGGACGAAGGTTTTCGCCTGATGGCGCACGGCGATGCATCGCTCACGATCGGCGATCGCGTGCGTGCGCGCTTCGTGTCTCGCGCAGAACGGCTGATTCCCTACTTCGAAAAGGCAGACTCATGAACGAAGCCACGCGGGCGCATTTGCGCACCGTACTCGATCCGCGCTCGGTCGCGATCATCGGCGCATCGGAAAATCCGAACAAGATCGGCGGGCGCCCGCTGTTGTTTCTCTCGCGCTTCGGCTATCAAGGCAAGGTGTATCCGATCAATCCCAAGCGCAGCGAGACGCAAGGGTACACAGCCTATCCGTCGCTGAGTGCGCTGCCTGAAGCGCCGGAAGTCGCGTGCATCGTCGTGCCCGGCGATCTCGCGCTCCAAGCGGTCGAAGAATGCGCAAGTATCGGCGTCAAGGTCGCGATCGTGATGGCCTCCGGTTTCGGCGAGCTTGCAGCGGAAGAAGGCGTTGCCAAGCAAAAGCACATGGTCGACGTCGCGCGTGCGAGCGGCATGCGCATCATCGGACCCAACTCGCAAGGCCTCGCCAATTTCGGCACCGGCGCGGTGCTGAGTTTTTCGACGATGTTCATCGAAGCGCCGCCGCAGGACGGTCCGGTTGCCATCGTCAGTCAGAGCGGCGGCATGGCGGTGGTGCCGTATGGACTGCTGCGCAGTCGCGGCATCGGCGTGCGTCACGTGCATGCGACCGGTAACGACAGCGATGTCACGGTGCCGGAGCTGGCTTCGGTAGTCGCCGAAGAACGCGATCTCAAGCTCTTGCTGATCTATCTCGAAACGATTCGCGATCCCGCACCGCTGATCGAGCTGGCGCGCATTGCACGCGAGCGCAACTTGCCGGTGATCGCGTTGAAGTCGGGGCGCACGAGCGCCGGTCAAGAAGCCGCGCGCTCGCACACCGGCGCGCTCGCCAACGAAGATCGCGTCGTCGATGCATTTCTCGAAGAGCAAGGCATCTGGCGCGCGCAGAACATGAACGACTTCGTGCAAGCCACCGAGATGTATTTGAAAGGCTGGCGGCCGCAGGGCAGGCGTCTTGTCGTAATCAGCAATTCGGGTGCGATCTGCGTGATGGCGGCGGATGCAGCGACAGCCGTCGGCATGCCGATGGCGCAGTTGAACGATGGCACGCGCTCCGAGCTCGGCGCGATCCTGCCAGGATTTGCGACGACGAAAAATCCAGTCGACGTAACCGCCGCGCTGTTGAGCAACAGCAATTTGTTCAGCGATATTCTGCCGGTGCTCGCGCGCGACCCTGCCGCAGATGCATTTCTCATCGGCATACCCGTGGCAGGGCAGGGGTACGACATCGATGCGTTCGCACGCGATTCCGCCGCGTTCGCACAACAGACCGGCAAGCCCGTCGCGATAGCTGCGCCGCAGCCGAGCGTCGGCTCGCATTTCAAAGCCGAAGGTCTACCGGTGTTCCAAACCGAGACCGAAGCGATCTCCGCGCTGAATCAGCTGTCGTCGCACCTCGAGCGCATGCGCGACGCGGCGCAACGTCCAACAGCAGCCAAACGTACGAGCGAACAAACCGGCGCGACGCACATGCTCAACGAAGCGGACAGCCTCGCGCTGCTGAACAAGCATGGCATTCCGGTCGTCGCGCATCGACTGTGCAGAACCGCGGACGAAGCGGTAAACGCACTCGCCGAAATCGGCGGACCGGTCGTCGTGAAAGGCTGCTCCGAAGATATCGTGCACAAGACCGAGCTCGGCCTGGTTCGTCTCAACGTGCGCGAGCCAGATGCCGTACGCGATGCATTCGTCGACATGCAGCAGAAAGTCGCCGCAGCAGGCAA
>JBBRGM010000612.1:0-2638 GCA_038240725.1 Burkholderiales bacterium
CAGTGTCCCGTGATGAGCTTGCCGTTCGCGATGAAGACTTCGCTGAGCTCAGTCCCGTGCGATATTCCTTATCTCAACGTCGAACCGGCATGGGTTGCAAAGTGGTCTGCGAGGCTCGGGCCGAGAACCCGCCCGCGCATCGGCTTTGCATGGTCGACCACGACAGCAGGCGAGAACCGTTCGTTACCCTTAACACGACTGACCCCGCTATTCGCGCTGCCCCTCGAGTGGATTTGTCTGCAGAAAGACATCAGCGAAAACGATTGCGTCGAGCTGGACAAGCTGACGAGAGTGCGGCGCTTCGATACGCAGATCGTAGACTTCAGCGATACGGCAGCGCTGGCGCAGTTGTGCGATCTGGTGATTTCGATCGACACCGCTGTCGCACACGTCGCCGGCGCGCTGGGTAAACCGCTGTGGGTTGTGCTCCCGTTTGCATCGGAGTGGCGCTGGCTGATCGATCGGTCCGACAGTCCATGGTATGCAACCGCCAGACTGTTTCGTACGACGGCCGCGGGCGACTGGAGCGGTACAATCCACCGCGTAGAGCAGCAGCTGAAAGCGCGCATGCGGCCGGGTTCTCCTAACAAGCCGGCGGCGACGTAACATGACCTCAACCGGAGGCACCATGCAGAAAGCCGACTGGCATTTCGATTTCATTTCGCCCTATGCCTATTTCGGACTGCTGCGGCTGCCTGAGCTGACCCAGCAGCTCGAGATCCGCTACCGGCCGGTTCTGTTCGCCGGCTTGCTCAATCATTGGGGTCAGAAAGGCCCGGCCGAAGTTCCGACCAAGCGAATCTGGACCTATCAATCGTGCACGTGGTGGGCTGCAAACAACGGCATTGCGTTTCGGATGCCGGCGGTGCATCCATTCAATCCCCTGCCCTATCTTCGCCTCGCAATTGCGGCCGGCAATACGCGGCAAGCCATACAGCGCATCTTTGAGGTGCTATGGACTACCGGCGCCGATCCATCGGAGCCGCAAGTGCTGAGCGATCTTGCGAGTAGCCTGGAGGTGAATCTGTCGCGGCTTGCCGAACAAAACGTGAAAGATTCGCTGCGCGACGAAACGGAGCAAGCCGTGGCGCGCGGCGTATTCGGCGTGCCGACCTTATTCTTCGCGAACGAGCTGTTCTGGGGCGCGGATGCGACCGACTTCGCCAAAGCGTATCTCGCAGATCCGACTCTATTTGCGTCCGACGAGATGAAGCGGGCAGGCGCGGTGCCGGTCGGTGCAGTGCGCAAGCGCGACTGATCGTCCGCCACTTATCGATCCGATCGCACACAGGAGTAGATGACCGATGGACGAGAAAATCAAAGTGAAGATGGAGAATGGACAGACGATGGAAGTCGTCGTGCTCAACAAGCGCGCCGAGCGGATTCAAATCGTGCTCGGCGAAGGTGTACACAGCGTGCGCTGCGACTTGACGCCGACGCGTAATCTGCAGGCGTACGCAGGCAGCATCATGGGGCGCGAAATCGTCTACGAGCGCGCGCGAGCGCAAGTGCAGGCCGATATCGACAAATTGAATCCGAAGATATCGAAGTCCCGCTGACTATCGGCCACGCGCTAAACCTGGCAGCCACGCGCTAAACCTGGTCGCGCGAAGCGGCCAGCGGTTCGGCGTTGCGTCTGTGGATAGACGCCACCAGCGTAGCAATTAATGCGATCGCGCATCCCATTCCGACGTCGTATAGCCGCGCCCACAACACGTGTGATCCGGCGGTGGCACCAGGGCTGGCAAGCTCGACGATCAACAGCAAAAACACAGTTACCGAGGCGAATCCCAGCGCGGGGTTGAGCGACAGGCCGACGCGTGCTAACGCCGCTGCCGCAGTTGCTAGTATCGCGACGGCAAGCGGTTGCTGGAAAGCGTGATACAGCAGGTCTGCGATCGGAATGCCGATAAGCGTGCCGATCGCGTATTGCACGATCAAACTAAAGCTCACTACACCCTCGCGACGCATCACCATCATCGCGGTTAGCGTGGCCCAATAACCGTTGCTCACGCCGAGCTTCGAAGCGGCCAGTAGAGCAAGCGCTGCCGCTGCCGCATAGCACAGCGCGAACCGCGGTCCGGCATCGGTGCCGGCTAAAGCGCGATGCATCGCAGTGTGCCAGTCCATCGCATTGCGATCGACCGGAATGCCGAACGACTTCCAAACCAGAAATGCCGAACCCAGCGCGCTGACGCCGCCAACCAGCAGCGCGTAGTAGACATGCGCGTCGGCGATCTGCATGCCCACACCTGCAACCACTGCAAGCGCACCGAATCGCGCCACTGTCGCGATCGCCGGATGCGCTCCGCTTACCCACCCCGCTACCAGCGCAGCAAGCAGAACTATTGCTTCCGCGGTATACATCGTGTCACCGAATTTGTCGCCGATCGTGCCGCCGATCACGATCACCAACCACGCCATGGTCATCGTTCCGGCGCGTGTTGCCCGCGTCGAGCCGGTATCGGACAACGTTACGAACAGCGCGGTCGCGCCGCCGGCCACGCCGGCAACCGCGTAGCCCGCGAGCAGAAACCCGATCAGCGGCACACCGACGGCGAGTGCCACTCGCAATGTCACCGCAAAAGGTTCACGCCCTGCGTCGATCTTGAACAGATGTCGATACCACGTGTTCGTC
>JBBRGM010000613.1:0-2633 GCA_038240725.1 Burkholderiales bacterium
GCAGCGGCGATACCAGCGAACGATAGGTTCGGTGACACCGTTGCCTGTCCACCGGTAGAGTCGTGCACGCCGTTGTCGAGCAGCACATGCGTCAGGTTCGGCGGTCCGTACGCGCCAAGCGTTGCGAACGCACCCATGCGCATGAGCGCCGCGCCGTCGCCATCGAGGGCAACCACGCGCAGATCGGCGCGCCTGAGCGCGAATCCCAGTGCGAACGACGTCACGCATCCCATCGACCCGACCATGTACAACTGATTCGGCCGATCGTCTAACGCGTAGAGCTCGCGCCCGCAAAAGCCGGTCGAGGCGAGCACAACCGTCGAATCTACCGGCGTATTCGCGATCACGCGCCGCAATGCTTCGCGCCGCGAAGCCAGCGCACTCGGCGCAACTCCGCGCATTTGCGACCGGGGCACGCACCGCGAACGAGCCGCGGAGCCGATCGCCTGCTTCAGCCCGTACGGCGCGACGCTGCTCTTTTGCATGACCAGTGCGTAGGGCCGGCCGGTTGCGTCCATGTGTGCGATCGCGCGATCCAGCGCGGGTGCGATCGCGTGGGGCTCGGTCGGGAACGTTTCCCACGGAATTTCCATCGTGTCGAGCATCGCGGGAGTGATCGGTCCCATCAACGCGTGCTGCGGTTCATCGGCTACCTTCGGTTGACCGCGCCAGGTAACGATCAGCAACTGCGGCAGCCGAAACGTCCAGGTGAGCGAAGTCAATGGGCTCACCGCGTTGCCGAGTCCCGAGTTCTGCATCATCGCGATGCCGCGTCGGCCGGCTCTGGCGCCCAACGCAGCACCGGCGATCAACGCGACCGCATCGCCTTCGTTCGCGGCGGACACATAGTGCAGCGACGAGTCCTGCAGCACGTAGTTGATGAACGGTGTGAGATACGAACACGGCACGCCTGCATACCGATCGAACCCGCGCTCACGTGCGGCTTCGATAAATTGCGCGGCCTCGATCATCGCGCCTCTCCGTTGCTCGGACTGCCGAGCGCGAATGGCGTCTGCTCATGCGCGAAATCACCTGCGCGCCGGAAATCGTCGAGGTCGTTTACGCCGCGCCAGTGGCCGTGGACGTATTGCACCTCAATGGCGGCGCCGGCATCGATCAGCGCATTCAGCAGCGCGGGCATGTCGAGCGAATCGAAGTCCGCGCGTTTTCGCAGCTCGGCCAATGTCTGCTGCAGGCGCTCGCGGCCCGCGCCGCGAACATTCAGCAACCCGATCCAGCGACCATGCGGCGCACGGCCTGCTTGCGGCGGGTCGCTCGAGACCCGTTGCAGCAATATTTTCTGCCCGAACAGGTCGCGATCGTCCGGCGCCGAGCAGTACGCGAAATCGCGCACGCTCTGATTCGCCGGCTGCGTCTGCGACGAGTCGATCACGACGCTGAACGCAGCGTCGCTTTCAACCAGGTCGCGCACGATGTAGCTGCGAAACAGCAGGTCGCCGTACGAGATCAGCGTATCTCCTTGCAGCGCATCGGCTGCGCACGCAAGCGATGCGAGCTCGCCCGTTTGCGCATACCGTTCGTTGACGACGACCTTCACGCCGGCGATGTCGATCGCATCTGCGCGATAACCGCCCACCACGGTGATGTCGTTGATGCCCTGTTTCTTGAACGCATCGACGAGCCAGCGCAACAGCGGCTTGCCCGCAACCGGCAGCATGACTTTCGGCCGGTCGGTCGTCACCGCTTCGAGACCTGCGCCACGGCTGGCGGCCAGGACCACGGCAGCGCTCGACGTGCGCGACGCCGACAGATAGACGCGCTCGGCCGCCGAGTACTCCTCGGCATCCTGCAGACGAAAGATCTCGTTGACCGATGCGATGCGGTCCTCGACGTTGACCAGCGACTCGCTGTCGTGAATTTCCTTTGCGACCGCCTGCATCGACGAGGCCGCCGCGCGTATCAAGTGATTCGCCCAGATCACGACGCTGATGCCGGCCTTGCGGAACACGGCGTTCGGCGTGCTGTAATACTTGGTCGGCACGATCACGAGCGGCGCGCGCCCAGCCCATTCGCGAGCGAACGCGACGATCTCGTCCGGCCGCGACAGCCTGCTGTGAATCAGTATCGCGTCGGCACCCGCCTGGCGATAGGCCTCTGCGCGACGCAGCGCCTCGTCCATGCCCCAGCCTGCGATCAGCGCTTCGACACGCGCGACGATCGAAAACTGCTCATCGGTCTGCGAGTCTTTGCCGGCTTTGATCTTGCCGCAGAATTCGTCTACGTTGGCCAGCGGCTGACGCTCGCTGTCGATGAAACTGTTGGTCTTCGGAAACTGCTTGTCTTCGATACACACGCCGGCGATGCCGCGTTGTTCGAGCTTCTTGACCAGACGGCGCACGTTGTTGAAGTTGCCGTAACCGGTATCGCCATCGAGCAGGATCGGCAAGTCGCTCGCATCCGCCATGAATTCCAGCGTGTCTACCACCTGCGTCCAGCTCGCCTCGTTGTTGTCGCGCACGCCGTATTGCGCTGAGATGGCGAGCCCCGATGCCCAGATCGCGCGAAAGCCGGCTTCACTCACGATCCGCGCCGACAAGCCGTTGTGCGCTTCCATGATGAATTCGAGCTCGTCGCTGAGGAGCATCTGCCGCAACCGCGCGCTGCGCGAGGCG
>JBBRGM010000614.1:0-2632 GCA_038240725.1 Burkholderiales bacterium
GGCGACTACTTCCACCTGCTGGTGCGCGAGAAAGTCGACGAGGTCTTGCTGGCCCGGCTGCTCGGTGATGGTCAAGTTGCAGCGATCCATCACATGCGTGCCGAGGCTGCGCGCCTGCTCGACCAGATAGCGAAAGTCGCCGTGCAATTCAGGCGCACCGCCGGTGATGTCGAGCGTGGGAATGGCGGTGGCACGCAGGTACTGCAGAATTTGCTCGATCACTTCTCTCGACATCGACTCGGTGCGGGTCGGACCGGCGTTGACGTGACAGTGCAGACAAGTCTGGTTGCAGCGATAGCCGACGTTGACTTGCAATACCTCGGTCGCGCGGCGTGCGATCGCCGGAAAAGTGGTGTGCTGAAGTAACGGTAAGGTGGCATGCATAGGATTGCCTTGGGCTTGAGTTTTATACGCGTCGACCCGCTGTGCGGATGCGGGAGCCGACAGTTAGAGCGTCAGCGCGCAATCGGTTTAAGGCAGTTTACCCTCGCCGTCGGGAGGCTGTAGCGCGGTGGCTCCGTACCGCTGCGCGAAGCGCCGATCGATCCAATCTTTCCAGCGCCAGACCCAGCGTCCGCTGAGATGGAATTGCCCCCAGATCGCGATCGCGTGACGATCGCCGGTGCTGAGAAGATAAAGAGCGCGCCGCTGCGGCGTCCATGATCGAAGCGCGTGCTGTTCGCAAATCGCTCGTAAGTTGCGCGCCAGCACCGGACCTGCACGCACCGCGTAAACCCCCGACTTCGGACGCGGGTCGGGTAACGACGCGGCATCGCCTGCCGCGAAGATGTGCGGGTGCGAAACGCTCTGCAATGTCGAACTGACGCGAATGAATCCGCGCTCGTCGGTCGCCAGCCCACTGGCTGCCGGCCATTGCGCAGCGTCGGCGCCGGTGACCACGACGCACGCGTCGAAGCGAATCGCGGTGCCTTGCGAGAACTCGACTGTGTCTTCGCGGATCTGCTGCGCTTCACGCAGACCGAGCCATTCGATGCTGCGTTCCTGCAGCAACCGCCGCGTGCGCTGCTGCACGCCGACCGGCATGTTCTCCAGTGGCAATGCCTCGCGTCCGACTAAGGTTATGCGCACACTGGACCAGCCTTCGACGATGCTGCGCCAGCGAATTGCGAACGCGATCTCGACACCGCCGGCGCCGGCGCCGACGATGACGATATCGAAGCGATCGTTGCGCGTGCGCGCTCGCTTGGCGATCGCCGGCCACGCGGCGACGAATCGTTTAATTGGGCGCAGCGGCAATGCATACTCGGCGGCGCCGGGAAGCTCGGCGATCCCGGGCTCCGGACCAGTGTCGATCGACAGCACATCGAAGTGCTCGCGCGCGCCGTCTGCGCAAATCACTTCGTTGCGCGCGAGATCGAGCGCGGTGCCGGCGGTCTCGCGAAAGCTCACGCCCGCGCGTTTCGCAAGCGCGTCGAGCGGCAATGCAAATGCCTGCAACGGATAGTGACCCGCGATCCAGCCGGGCAGCATGCCGGAGTAGAGCAGACGTCGATACGATGTGACGAGTTGCACGTCCCAACCTGCCAGCGGCTGTTCGGCGAGGTTCGCGAGCACGCTCAGCTGTGCGTGACCGCCGCCCAGCAGCAGCAACCGTTTCAAACGCACGCTCCGCGTAAAGCGGCGACGTAATCAACTGCCGATTCGGTCATCTTCCCGCTTTCCACAATGCAGCCAGCCGCGGCAAGTCTTCCGGGCGATCGACATCCCACAACGTCGCCGGCTCACGCCACACCGCGCGCTGCGACCGCAATCGTTCTCGCGTCTGCGTCATGACATGCGCGGTGCTCCACTGAATGCCATCGAACAGCGCGGGCAGCGGGCGCTGCAGGCCGATCAAGCCGTAGCCGCCGTCTTCGGTCGGCAGGAATACGGCGTGGTCGCCGTCGAGCAAACAGTTGGCAGCGTCGCGCAGGTGTTCGGATGTCAGCGTCGGACAATCGGTACCGATCAACAGCAAAGGTCCGTGCGCGCAATGGTGCTCGAATGCGCGAAGCATGCGCTGGCCGAGATCATCGCCGGTTTGCGCCCGGCACTGCACGTCGGCAGTACGTTCCAGCGCGCGGAAGAAGCGATGCAGCGGATCCGGCGTGCACCAGATCGTTACCGACCCGAGTTGCGCCTGCTCCGCGACGCGCACCGTGTCACGCGTAAATCGGCGCTGCAATCTGGCTGCGCCTTGGGCGCCTAGCGCAGGGATCAGCCGCGTCTTCGCCAACCCCGGCAGCGGTGCCTTGGCGAACACGGCGATCTGCACCGACTCAAGAGCGGCGCGGCTGCCGGCCATAGCGCAAGCTCAGATCGGCGGGATCGGCGCCGAGATAGTAGGCGAGACGCAGCCACCACATTAGAAGAATGGTTCGCAGCACGCCGTCGCGTTGCCAGCGGCGACCTGAAGTGACGACGCGTGCGTGCAGGCAAGCGGGGCGGCCGCGTGCCTTCAACCGACGCGACAACGCGATGTCCTCCATCAAGGCGATCGCAGGGAAACCGCCGACCGCATGGAACACATCGCTGCGCACGAACATCGCTTGATCGCCGGTCGCGATACCGGTCAGCCGCGAACGCAGATTCATTGCGCGCTCGACCAGTCGCAGCAGCGGTTGCGGGCCAT
>JBBRGM010000615.1:0-2620 GCA_038240725.1 Burkholderiales bacterium
AGTTGATTGACCTTGTACACGACGCCGTCGATGTCATAGGGCAGCGTCGCCCGTTTGCTGCCAACCTCGTCGTAGTATTCGAGCAGGCCGTCGAGTCTGTGTACCACGCGGCGCAGCGGTGACACCGGTATGCGCAGGGTGCGCAGATAATTCATCTGCTCGCTGTGCCGATCGAGTGGCACATCGCCAGCCTCGACACGGCCCAGTCCGTAGGCGAAGAACGCCAGCGGCCGTGCGGCAGTCATGCGCGGATCTTTCTGCCGCAAAGCGCCCGCCGCGGCATTGCGTGGATTAACGACCAGGCGTTCGCCGCGTTCCTGCAGTTGTCGATTGAGTGCTTCGAAATCTCGCTTGAGCATGATTACCTCACCGCGCACTTCCAGCAGCCGCGGCGGATGTTTAGCTGCCAGGCGCAGCGGAATCGCGCGAATGGTGCGCAGATTCGGCGTCACGTCCTCGCCGGTGTAGCCATCGCCACGCGTGGCGCCGAGAACGAATGCGCCATCGGCGTAGGTCAAGCTGATCGCCAGACCGTCGAACTTGGGCTCAGCGGCATATTCGACGGCATCGCGCCCCAACCCATCGCGAACGCGCCGGTCGAACGCAGCGATCTCTTCCTCGCTGAAGCCGTTGCTGAGCGAGAGCATCGGCACCGCGTGCGCAACCGAAGGGAAGTCGCCCTGCACCTTGGCGCCGATGCGCTGGGTGGGCGAGTCGGGGCTCGACAACGAGGGATGTTGCTGCTCGAGCGCCTCCAGCTCGCGAAACAGTGCGTCGTACTCCGCGTCACTGATCTGCGGGGTGTCTTCGATGTAGTAGAGCGCGTTGTGATGGTCGAGCACCTCGCGCAGCTCGGCTACCCGGACTGTCGCTTTCGAAGGGACTTTCATCGACGGCCGCGAGGCTGCGCCCGACCCGTGTGCTTGGCGAGGCGCAGCACGCGCGTGCGTTCGAGCGAGCGGCAAAGTTGCAGGACACGGCGATTTAAATACGGGGACATGCCGATGATCGACTTCGTACTGCGCGAAACGGTGCTGGCAGAAGCTATTGCAGGGTTGCGTCAGGAGAACAAGCGCAGCGCGGTGCGGCTGCCCGCCGGAATGCCCTTGGCTTCCATCGTCCCGTAGATCTGGCGCAATTGATTGCGAATCTGTTCGAGTCCAGCTTCGGTCACCGGCGTGCGATTGTCATCGACCAGCGCACCGCCCAGACCGGTTGCCAAGCCGCGTCCAGTCTCGATCATTTGGTCGAACGCGCGCACACCATACGCCAGCCGCGGCACATCGAGCACCAATGTCACGCCGTTCACCGTGCTGGATTTGATGCGATCGGGATCGAGCTTACCGGTTTGCGGATGCTCCAGGCTGAACAGGGTCGCGCCGGCCGTATCGGCAAAGCGGAATGCGCCATCGTCCACGTTGAAGCCGGCGGCCTCAGCACAGCTACGCACCCGCGACCCTGGAAAGACATCGCCGTTGCTGGCCACGACGTTCAGCCCGACGACGACGTCCACGTCGGCGCAAAATTCGTCCAGGTCGCGGGCGACTTTCACGTACGGATCGATGCTGGGCGTTTGTACCGTCCCGCCGACGCCGTCCGCCCATTGCGCCACTACGCTCTGAAACGCGGTGAGGTCATCGGGCGTCACATGGCCGCGACGATCCGCCAACTGCAGGGAGGCGCGGATGCGATTGACCCCGACTGGTGCATTTGCCAGAGAAAACCATTCGCCCTCCGGCACTGCCGCCAGAATCTGAATACGCCGGCCCAGACCGTCGAGCGCCTCCAGCAGCTGCTGCAAAGAATCGCGCGCAATGGTTTGGGCGCTGCTGACTTCGACCGTGTAGTCGATCGGCGAGACCGGCACATCGTCCCCCGGCGCCGTAGAGAATGCAGCCGGCTCGACCCGCCCCGAAGCAATGTCGGCGTCATCCGAAGCTTCTCGCGACATCTGCGGTTCGATGCGCTCGGCGCGCTCGACCGGTGGCGGCGTATCGAGCAACGCGTCGCCGCGGTGGTCGATAAAGCTCGCGTCGGCATGCCGCCGGTACCGCGATTCCTGCACGCGGTTATAAGCGACCACCGCGCCGATCACCAGCGCGCCAATGACGACCAGGCCGATCTGAAGATCGCTCATGATTCTCCGCAGTTCAACGATGGCATACGCCGCATTCCGACAAGCTCCATATTAGACAGCTCGACCCGGAATCGGAAGTCCCTTCGACAATCGAGCGGCCTTCCCTTCGAGATGGTTCGCGGCACAGAGTTCCAGCCGTCCCGCCGTGACAACACCTCGGCGCCGCTTACGCGGCTTCCTCGCGCAACCGCAGCGCTTCCTCGATATCCACAGCCACGACTTTCGACACACCCTGTTCCGGCATCGTAATGCCGATCAACTGCGTCGCCAGCTCCATCGTGATCTTGTTGTGGCTGATGAACAGGAACTGCGTATTCTGAGACATCTTGCGCACGAGGTTGCAGAATCGCTCGGTATTGCTGTCGTCGAGCGGCGCATCGACTTCGTCCAGCAGGCAGAACGGCGCCGGATTGAGCTGAAACAGCGAGAACACCAGCGACAAGGCCGTGAGCGCTTTTTCGCCGCCCGACAGCAGGTGAATCG
>JBBRGM010000616.1:0-2601 GCA_038240725.1 Burkholderiales bacterium
GGGCTGGACCACGGTCTCGCGTACGAGGCGCTGGCGGCGGGGCAGATCAATGTGATGGATATCTACTCCACCGACGCGAAGATCGCAAAATACAAACTGCGCGTGCTGAAAGACGATCGCCATTTCTTTCCGGATTACGGCGCTGTATTCATCTATCGTCTAGACGTGCCGAAGCGATTTCCGCACGCCTGGGCGGCGCTGCAGAAACTGCAAGGCAGCATCGACGCGCCGGCACTGGTGGCGATGAATGCGCAGGCGGAAATCGAGAGCAAACCGTTCGCAGAGGTCGCACAAGCGTTTGCCGCGCATGCGACAGGCACACAGCCGAAGGCGCGATCGAACAGCTTCTGGACGTTACTGTTCGGCGGCGATTTCTGGCGCCTGACCTGGCAGCACCTGATGCTGGTGTTCGTATCGCTCGCAGCCGGGGTCGCCGTCGGTGTGCCGCTCGGGATATGGGCAGCGCGCACGCCGTCGGCTGCGCAGCCGATACTCACCGTCGTGGGATTGGTGCAAACCATTCCCTCGCTGGCGCTGCTTGCTTTTCTCATCCCGGTGATGGGCATGATCGGCATCTGGCCGGCGCTGGTCGCGTTGTTTCTGTATTCGCTGCTGCCGATCGTGCGGAACACGCACAGCGGCTTGACCGATATCGCGCCGGGGTTGAAAGAGTCAGCCACCGCGCTTGGGCTGCCTGGGCTTGCGCGATTGCGGCTCATCGAGCTGCCGCTTGCGTCACGCACGATTCTGGCGGGCATCAAGACGTCGGCCGTGATCAATGTCGGCACCGCGACCATTGCCGCGTTCATCGGCGCGGGCGGCTACGGCGAGCGAATCACCACGGGTCTTGCGCTCAACGATAACGCGATGCTGCTTGCCGGCGCCATTCCCGCCGCGCTGCTGGCGCTAATCGTTCACTGGGGATTCGAGCTGCTGGAGCGCTCACTCGTTCGTTCTGCGTGAACGCAGTGCGAGAATCAACCCAACGGCTGCAGGTCGCTGAGCGCAGTCGGAATGAGCTCGCTGACCGTGGGATGAATGCGCATGCGTTGCACAACATCGGTGTACGGCTGGCCCGCGTAAATCGCATCGAATAGCGAATGCACAACCTCGTCGCCGCCGGTGCCGAGAATCGTCGCGCTGACGATGTGCTTGCTTTGCGCGTCGATCAGAAATTTCATGAAGCCTTGCGTTTCGCCTTTCTCCACCGCGCGATTCACGCGCGTCATCTGCCGCTTGCCGACGAGAAACTTGCGGCCGCTGCGACGGGCTTCTGCATCGGTCATGCCGATGCGCCCGAGCGGTGGATCGATGAACAACGCGTATGACGTAATGCGATCGGTCCACTTGCGATTGGCGCCGTCGAGCAGATTGGCGGCGACGATCTCGTAATCGTTGTACGACGTGTGCGTGAACGCGCCTTTGCCGTTGCAATCGCCGAGCGCCCACACGCCGGGCGCCGTCGTGCGCAAAGCGTCGTCGACTTTGATGTAGCCTTTGTCGTCAGTTTGGATCCCGGCAGTCACAAGTCCGAGATCGTCTGTGTTCGGGACGCGTCCGACGGCGAGCAGCAGGTGCGAACCCTCGATTGCCGGTGCGCCGCTCGTGCAATCAACATTGGCGATGATCGACGCTGCGCTGTGCTGGAAGCCGATGCAACTCGCGTTGAGACGAATCTCGATGCCCTCGCTTTGCAGAATATCGCGCACAGCATCGCTGACGTCTTCGTCTTCACGCACGACCAGACGCGGCTTCTGTTCGATCACGGTGACGCGGCTGCCGAAGCGCCGAAACATCTGGCCGAATTCCAGGCCGATATAACTGCCGCCGACGACGATGAGATGCTCCGGCAAAAAATCGACGTCCATCATGCTTTCGCTGGTCAGGAACGGTACGGTCTGCACGCCCGGCATCGGTGGGATCAGCGGCCGTCCGCCGACGTTGATGAATATCTTGTCTGCCGTGAGCTCGCTGTCGTTGACGCGCAGCCTGCCAGGCCCGACAAAGCGTGCGTGGCCTTGATAGACGGTCGCGTTTGCCAAACCGCGCACCCACTTTTCGACGCCGCGATTCGATCTGCCGGAGATCTCGTCCTTACGTTGTTTGACGCGCTTCATGTTGACCACTACCGGACCGCCGAGCTCGACGCCGTATTCCTGTGCGCGCCGCGCAAGGTGCGCGGCATAGGCGCTCGCCACCATTGTTTTGGTCGGAATGCAACCGGTGTTCACGCAGGTGCCGCCGAACTTGCCTTTCTCGATAATGGCGACTTTCTGTCCGGCCTTGGACAAGCGCTCAGCCAGCGACGGCCCGGCCTGGCCGGTGCCGATCACGATCGCGTCGTAAGTATGCGTCATGGCTATCTTCGACTTTGCGCTCAGCTCGACCGATCTGCCGGCCTAGTATCCCATCTCGACAAACGTCAGAACCGTCGACTCGTCGTCCGTCTGCAAGACCAATCCATGACGACCTTCGACCGCACGGGTGGTACGCCGCAGCGCGTCGAGATAGATCTTTTCTTTTTCCAGCAGCTCAGGCGGTCCGGTCTTGGTCACCGGTCGCAAGCCGCGCTCCGACCACTTCAGCTCGCCCTTCGGTGTG
>JBBRGM010000617.1:0-2599 GCA_038240725.1 Burkholderiales bacterium
ATTGGTAACCGGCTGGTCGATGGCGGCGGGTCAGACGTACCACTGGGCTGCGCTGTATCCGGATATGGTGGAGCGAATCTGCCCGACCGCGGGCTCGGCAAAAACCTCGCTGCACAACTTCGTCATGCTGGAAGGCGTGAAGGCCGCGTTGACCGCCGACGATGCGTTCAAGGAAGGCTGGTACGAAACGCAACCGTACAAGGGTCTGCGCGCGATGGGCCGCGTTTACGCCGGCTGGGGATTCTGTCAGGCGTTTTATCGCGAGAAGGAATATCTGAAGCTAGGTTACTCGTCGCTGGAAGATTTTCTCATACGCTACTGGGAGCAGTGGTTCAACTTGCGCGACGCGAACAACATGGTCGCCATGATTCGCACCTGGCAGGCGGGCGACATCAGCGATAACGAGCTGTACAACGGCGACTTCGTGAAGGCGCTCAACGCCATCAAAGCGAAAGCGATGGTGATGCCGGGCAAGTACGATCTCTACTTTCCGCCGGAAGATAGCGAATTCGAAGTAGCCAACATGCCGAATGCCGAGCTGCGGCCGTTCGATTCCATTCACGGTCACTTCGCCGGAGGCTCCGGCCTGTCGCAGCAGGACGTCAAGTTTCTCGACGAGGCATTGAAAGAGCTGCTGGCACGCTGATCGGTATTAGTCGCCAACCAATAACAAGGAGCACGCGATGGCATTCAAGCACGCCCAACACGCGATCAAAATGGATTTGCCCTCGATGAAGGTGCCCGACACGGCGGCCTTTCTCGCCGACGCGCAAACGTCGAACGACAAAGATAAACCGATCACCTGCGGCTTCTTCAGAATGGAGAAAGGCAAGGCGCTCGAATACAACTACGACTATGAAGAGATGAAGCTGATCGTCGAGGGCGAGATGATCATTTCCGATGAGACCGGCAACCAGGTGCACGCGAAAGCAGGCGACGTTTTTTACTTCGCCAAAGGCAGCACGATCAAGTTCGAATCGCCGTCGTACGGCATCGGCTTTTTCTGCGGTCAGCGCCCGTGGGGCACAGCGTAGCGCGCGTTCGGTTGCCTGTGCACGCTGTCGTTTCGCGTGCGCGAGCGTCGCGCGGGCGCGTCAACGCGTGTCGCGGGGCAATCGTTCGAGCGCCCACACCGCGGCTTCGACGCGGCCGCGCAGATTCAATTTGCGCAACAGATGCTTCATGTGCACTTTCACCGTTCCTTCGCTGATGCCCAGCGCGCGGCCGACCTCTTTGTTGGTCAAGCCGCCGGCGATGTGCTCGAGGATTTCGCGCTCGCGATCGGTAAGCTCTTTGAGTCCGGGATCGGGCGCGGGCGCCGCGCGAAACGACTGCGCGAGCACGTTGGCGACGCCGGCATCGAGCACGACGTTGCCGCGCACTGCGCTTTTCAAGCGCGCGCACAGATCTTCAGGCTCGAGGTCTTTCAGCAGATAGCCGTCGGCGCCCGAGCGCAGCGCTTCGACGACATCGCGCTCTTCGTCCGACACGGTCAGCATGATGCAGCGAGCGGTCGAGCCGTTGCGCTTCAACGCACGCAGGATGTCCAGCCCGCTCATACCCTTCATGTTGAGATCGATCAGCACGACCCCCGGACTGAGCTGTTTCGCCAGCTGCAAACCTTCCTCGCCGGTGCCGGCTTCCGCCGCGACGCAAAGCTCACTGTCCGATTGAATAAGTTGTGCGACGCCTTTGCGAAACAACGCATGGTCGTCGATCAACAGCACGCTGGTCATCATGGTCAATCTCCTGTTCCATTAATTCGCGGCCGAACAGCCGCGATGATTGCCATCAAATGCGTCATGCCCCACGTTTGCCGACTCCTAGCGTTATCCCGCGAACTGGTAGTGGAACGCGGCACTAGAAAGCTCCGGTCACGCGCTCAGGTGCCGCAGAGGTCGGGATGAAATTCAGAGATACGCGTGTGCCGCCCTCGGCGCGCGCGCTGATGGTGAGCTCGCCGCTGAGCGAGCTCGCGCGCTCGCGCATGATCGACAAGCCATAGTGCGACAGCTCATCCGCGATGACCGCGAACCCCTTGCCGTCATCTTCCACCGCCGCGGTGATCGGCCCGCCCGGTGCGCCGTGCAGCGATACCCACACGTGTGCGGCGCGCGCGTGCCGCACCGTATTCGACAGCGCTTCTCGCACGACTTGCAGGACATGGAATTCTTCGTTGACGGTGAGCCGGCACTCGCCCAGGCGGTTGTCCAGCGCGATCACCAGCTCGCTGCGCAGTCGGAATTCTTCCATCGCTTCTTCCAGCGCCGGCCCGAGGCCGTGCGTGCCCATACGCACGCGAAACGCAGCGATCAGCTCCTTCACTTGGCGATACGCGCTCGACACACCGTCGCGCAACTGCGCAGCAGTCTGCGTGGCAGCCGGCCCCTGGATCGGCGCTTCGCGCAGAATCGCCTGCAGACGCGCCACCTGGATTTTCAGGAATGCCAGCGACTGCGCGAGCGAGTCATGCAGCTCGCGGGCGATCGCCGCGCGCTCTTCCAGCAGTGCGCCACGGCGTTCTTCCTGGCCGCGGCTCAACCCAGCGAGGGCGAGCGTCATCAGCATCGCCGTCGTCTGCGTGAGGCGAAGCTGCGCT
>JBBRGM010000618.1:0-2597 GCA_038240725.1 Burkholderiales bacterium
GATTGCCTTTACCACCAGCCACGGTCCCGGCAGGCGCTGACCGTCCCAAGCAACGGCGCCGGTGCGATCCGAGATCACGCGTGGCTCACCGGTGCGCCCCATCGTGCCCTGCTCGATCTCGGCAAGATACGGCGCCAGCAATGCCAGACCATGCGTGGTGTGGCCGAGCAGATCGCCTTCGAGTAACACTTCGGCGACGATGTCGGGTTTGTCGGAATCCAAACCGACGTTCTGCAGCAGCGATCGCGCAAAGGTCAGCAGGTCGGCCGCAGCGTAGCGGAGATCGGTCATAGTCGGTCGATGGTGGTGGGCAGTCAAAAAGCGACGGGCTGGTAGTCAGCCCGTCGCGATGAACGATAACGTGCGGTCGTCAGCGAGCGCAGACATCATTCGCACTCGCCGACGCCTCTAGAACAAGATGATCAGGCGTCTCTAGAACATGATGATCTGGCGCACCGTATGACCCGATGCGAGATTGTCGAAGCCTTCGTTGATCTTCTCCAATCCGATGTGATCGCTCATCAGCGAGTCCACCGGCAACATGCCTTTGCGGAACAGATCGATGTAGCGCGGCATATCGCGCGAAGGTACGCATGAGCCGACGTAGCTGCCTTTCACCGTACGTTCTTCGGCAACCAGATTGACGTGCTGCAGCGCCCAGCGCGCATCGGGATGCGGCAGACCCGCAGTGACGGTGGTGCCGCCGCGCCGCGTAATGCGGTACGCCAGTTCCATCGCCTGCACAGAGCCGGCCATTTCGAACCCGAAATCCACACCGCCGTTGGTGAGGTCCTTGATCTTTTGTATCGCGTCCGGGTCCTTCGCGTTGACCGCGTCCGTCGCACCGAGCTCTTTCGCGAGCGTGAGCTTGTCGTCGTGGATGTCGATCGCGATGACTTGCGTCGCGCCGGCGACGAGCGCGCCTAACACCGTATTCAAGCCGACGCCGCCAAGTCCGACGACGCCGACGCTGGCGCCGGGAAATACTTTTGCGGTGTTCAATGCCGCGCCGACGCCGGTGAGCACAGCGCAGCCGAACAAGGCGGCTTCATCGAACGGCAACTCTTTATCTACTTTGACGACCGAGCCGCGATTCACCACGCAGTATTCCGCGAACGCCGACACGCCGACGTGATGGTAGATGGGCTTGCCGTTCTGGCTCAGCCGAATCGAGCCCTTGAGCAGGGTGCCGGCGCCGTTGGCTTTCTGTCCCGGCTCGCAGCGGCCGGGGTAGCCTTCTTTGCACGGCGGACATTCGCCGCAACTCGGCGCGAACACCATCACGACGTGATCGCCGGCCTGAATGTCGTGTACGCCAGGGCCGCACTCGACGACGATGCCCGACGCTTCATGGCCGAGGATCATCGGCATCTGGCGTGGACGATCCGCGTTGACGGTCGAGAGATCGGAATGGCACAGTCCAGCGGCCTTTACTTGAATCAGCAATTCGCGCTCGCCCGGGGCGGCGATTTCGACTTCTTCGATAACGAGCGGCTTGCTCTCGGCGTAGGGTTGCGGCCGTCCCATCTCCCGGATCACCGCGGCTTTCATTTTCATGGGTTTGTTCGAGCTCTTGTAGGTACGTGAGATGGAAGCGTGGGCAAGCCAGACTAATAAGTGCCGCGCCCGCCGGATAGATCGAATACCGCGCCGGTGCTGAACGATGCGTCTTCGGTGCACAACCAGGTAACCGTCGATGCGATTTCCTGCACGGTGCCGAAGCGTCCCATCGGGATTTTCTGCAGCATGTAGTCGATGTGCTGCTGCGACACCTGATCGAAGATCGGCGTCTTCACCGCCGCCGGCGTCACGCAATTCACCGTGATGTTTTTTGTCGCGAGCTCTTTGCCGAGCGATTTGGTCAGGCCGATCACCGCCGCTTTCGAAGAGCTGTACGCCGACGCGTTCGGGTTGCCTTCCTTGCCGGCGATCGACGCGATGTTGACGATACGGCCGTAGCCGTTCTTCAGCAGATGCGGAACCACTTCACGGCAGGTGTAGAACGTGCCGTGCACGTTGATGTCGTGCACGCGAATCCATTCTTCGACCGGCAGCTCCCACAGCATTGCGTTTTTGCCGGCGACGCCGGCCGAATTGACCAGCGCGTCGATCTTGCCGAGCGACGCAGCGGTTTCTTTTGCGGCGGCGGCGACTTGCGGATAGTTAGAGACGTCGACGGTAGCGGTATGCACTTTGCCTTTGCCGCCGAGCTGCTCGCTCATTTTGGCAAGTGCGCTCGCATCGCGATCCCACAGGCTGACCGTCGCCCCCGATTCCAGCATGCGCTGCGCGACTGCGAGCCCGATGCCGGACACGCCGCCGGTGACGATGCAAACACGCCCGGCCAAGTCTAGTTTATTCATGTGATGTCCTCCCTTGCTTGAACTGCGATTCTATCAGTTGGGCCGCGTGCGCCGCGCTTAGCCGGCGTCCCCGCGAGCGCGCTCAGCGTGCGAGGAGCGCGTAAAACAAAATCACCGCGATCACTACGGCGCCGAGCACCCAGGCCCATGTCGGCACACGTGTTTTGACAGCCGGAACAATCGCCGCCGCAATTGCGGAGGCCTCGGACGTCGACGTAGCGGCCGTCGCTGCGG
>JBBRGM010000619.1:0-2590 GCA_038240725.1 Burkholderiales bacterium
CGATCGATATGCGGCCACCGTGCGTGACGAGGTCTGCGATGCACGAAGGGGGACGCACTGCGCTGAGGATCCACGGGTTGTCGCACAGAATTTATGGTATCTATGTGCGGCACGCAGGACACATTATCGCCGATAAAGGAAGCCGATGAAATCGTTCGAACTGACGGGCAAAGTCGCAGTCATTACCGGATCTACGCGAGGGATCGGCCGCTCGATTGCCGAGCATTTGGCAGCGGCCGGGGCGAAGGTCGTGATTTCCAGTCGCAAGGCGCCGGCGTGCGAAGAAGTCGCCCAGGCAATTCGAGACACCGGCGGTCAGGCGCTCGCCGTGCCGGCAAACATCGGCGACAAATCTCAGCTTGCGGCGCTTGTCGAAAAGACGCGCAATACCTGGGGCGCAGTCGACATCCTCGTGTGCAACGCCGCTTCCAATCCGTACTTCGGTGCGATGGCAGAGCTTCCCGACGATGCGTTCAACAAGATCCTTCAGAACAACATCGTCGCAAATCACTGGCTGTGCAATCTGGTGTTGCCGGATATGGCAAAACGTAAAGACGGCGCTGTGATTATCGTGTCCTCGATCGGCGGCTTGAAAGGCAGCAGCACGCTGGGCGCTTACTGCATCTCGAAGGCGGCGGACATGCAGCTTGCCCGCAATCTCGCAGTCGAATGGGGCGAACACAACATCCGGGTGAATTGCATAGCGCCGGGATTGATAAAAACCGATTTCGCGCGCGCATTGTGGGACAACCCCGAGCTGTTGGCGCAAACCGAAGCAGCGACGCCGCTGCGTCGCATCGGTCAGCCCGATGACATCGGCGGCATTGCCGTATTGCTCGCATCGCGCGCCGGCGCTTTCATCACCGGCCAGACGATCGTCGCGGACGGCGGCATCACCATGGCCGGTTAGCACCGGACAGCAGCGGGTTTCGCTGAGAACCGCGTCGCTCGACGCTCGTCCGCGCCGCTCCGCTGCCCAGGAGCCCTCGCTGTTCACGCGTCTGGCACAACGCTTGCTGCCGCTGCGCCTGTTCTGCCCTCCAGTAACAACGCGCACAGTGACCTCTTCACTGCCGACAATTGCCGCTCAACGCCGTTTAAGGATGACGCGATGAAGCACGCTGAGCCCGCTCCCACCTTCGCCGACGACCTGGCCCGCCTGACCGGCCGGTTTACCCCGAACGGCATCCGATCGCGTTTCGTTCTCGCCGGCACGTTCGTCCTTCTCGCTTTGATTATCGCGACGACGCAGCGAGGGTTGGAATGGTCGATTGCGGCGTGGACCGCATGCGCCGCAGGGATGGCCGTGCTGGTGGCATTGCATCGGGGCGTTCAACGCCGCTTCGATAAGCTCACCGACAGTCTCGACAGCATCGGACTCGGCGAGCTGTCGGGGCGCGCCGATACTATTCTCAGCGGCGAATCGGGTCGCGTCGTCGACAGCG
Organism: Burkholderiales bacterium; assembly: GCA_038240725.1. Classification (GTDB taxonomy): domain Bacteria; phylum Pseudomonadota; class Gammaproteobacteria; order Burkholderiales; family SHXO01; genus SHXO01. The sequence continues at coordinate 1,446 of JBBRGM010000619.1, forward strand.
TGCGCAACATGAATCAAGGCCTGCTCGACATCGTAGAACGCGTTCGCAGCGGCTGCGACAGCATCCGGATCGCTGCGCACGAAATCGCAACCGGCAGTGGCGATCTGTCGCAGCGAACCGAGCAGCAGGCATCGACGCTGGAGCAGATCGCGTCAGCGATGGAAGAGCTGGCCACTACCATCAAGCAAAACGCTGAGCATTGCCAGAACGCAAGCGCGTTGACCGCCGACTCATCCCGACTCGCGGACCGCGGCGCGGACTGTGTGCGGCGCGCCGTCGACAGCATGAGCCTGGTTGACACTGGATCTCGGAAGATAGCCGACGTCAGCAAATTGATCGAAGGCATCGCGCTGCAGACCAATATACTTGCCCTCAACGCCGCTGTGGAAGCCGCGCGCGCGGGTGAGCAAGGCCGCGGGTTTTCTGTTGTCGCCGCTGAAGTTCGTGCACTGGCGCAACGCTGCGGGGAAGCTGCGCTCGACATCAAGAAGCTCATCGAAAGTTCGGTTGCCGATATGCATACCAGCGTCGACATTGTCAGCGAAGCGGGACGGGTGATCGACCAGGTGGCCGGGACTGCACAGCAAGCGGCCGCACAAATCAGCGAGATCGCAGCGGCCTCACGCGATCAGAGCGAGGGCCTGGAGCAAGTCAGCCAATCGATCATGCAGCTCGAGCACGTGAATCTGCAGAACGCCGCGCTGGTCGAGCAAAGCGCGGCGGCGGCACGGCTGTTTGAAACCGAGGTGGAGAAGCTGCACGAAGTCGTCGGCTACTTCAAATTGGATCACGCGGCCGGGCGGCAAACGGCAGTCGCGCTGGTGCGGCAGGCCGGTAAGCATTTACGCGCGGTCGGCAAGCGCAAAGCGTTCTCCGATTTCGACGATCCCGCCGGTGGCTTCATGGCTGCCGAGTTCTATATCTGGGCGATGGATCTGAACGGTGTCCGGCTTGCAAACGGCAGCGACCCGTCATCGCGCGGGGAAAATATCTACGACCTGCACGACGTCGACGGCAAACCGCACGTGGGGCGGATCATCGACACCGCGAAAGCACGCGGCCGCGGCTGGGAAGACTACAAATGGCGCCATCCGCAGACGCAGCAGTTGCAGAAGAAGTCGGTTTATTTCGAGCTGGTCGACGGG
>JBBRGM010000620.1:0-2589 GCA_038240725.1 Burkholderiales bacterium
GCGCCGATCCTCGGATCGCAAAAGCTCGCCGTTCTCATCCACGTTCGAAATATCGGTCAGCGCTTCGTCGCCGAATCGGTTTTTGCCGAGCGCCGCCGCACCCGTTTTCGAATGCAAGGCGCCGTCGAATCGCTGCGCAAACGCCATCTGCTCCCGATCGCTGAACGGCTGATCGCGAAACACCAGCACGCCGTATTCGTCCATCCCGGCGCGAATCTCGTCGAGCGCCGCGCGATCGCTAACCTCGCGCAGATCGACTCCGGTCACCTCAGCGGCGAGGTGTGGATGCAGCTTGCGAAACGTCGGCGCCATTGTGCAGGTCAAGCGCCGAAGTTGGTCTCGTACAACTTTTCCAGCGCATCCAGCGCGGCCCTCGGCAGCGGACCTTGCGCTTCGCCGGCCAAAGCTTCTTCCAGATGCGCGGTTTCCGCCAGACCGACGATCGCGCACGCCACATCAGGATTGCCCAGCACGAAGCGCAACGCAGTCTGCGCCCGCGTGCCATATTGGTCTTCGAGCTTCGCGAACACCGCCCGGGCGCGGCGCTCTTCAGTGGGCAACTCGGTTGCCTGCGCGATGACCACCTCGCGGCCATGGCGCACGTCGCTGGCGAGCACACCTGCTGCAAATACACGAATAGCCATTACCGCAGTTCCCTGCGTTTTGCATGCATCGATCACGCCGCTGAAGTCGTGACCGGTCCACTGCAGCGGCATCTTGCGCGCAGCGCTTGAGTTGAGCAGGTTGTAGTAGACCTGCGCCGCATCGAAGCGGCCGCTGTCGATTACTTTTCTGCAGCTCGCAGCGTCACCCAGCGCAGTCATGCCGATGAAGCGCGTCAGCCCTTGTTCGCGCATGCGCTCCAGCGCATCCGCCGCGCCATTTTTGCGCAACACGTGGTCAGAGGTGATGACGCCGGAAGAAACTTCCGTGCCGAGCTGATTGTGCAGAATGAACACGTCGACCGACTCGCGGTTCAGTCGCTTCAAGCTTTCCTGCATGCTGCGCTCGACCTGCCCGCCGATGTCGTCGAGCCGATCGGTGTCCAAACCGATCTTGGTCGAGATGTGCGGCGTCGTGCTGATTTCTTTCAGCAGCCAGCCCAGCGCCTGCTCGGACTGGCCATTGCCGTAAGCCGGCGCCGTATCGATCCAGTTGATGCCGGCGTCCATCGCGCGCTGCAAGGTCTTCAGCTTGGTTGCGTCGTCTTGGTGGATGAGAACGCCGCCTACCCAGCCGCCGCCGAATACCAAATCGGATACCTGCAAACCGGTTCGCCCGAAACTTCGATACTGCATTGCGCGCCTCCTGGTCGAATTTCCGTCCTATCCTACGCTCGCCCGCAACCGGTTGCGCAAACACGTCGTGTGCGCAACCCGCGCTGACCTTGTAGTAAAGTGCGCACTTCCGTATTTCCCCGCTTGCTCGAACGAAGAGACTTCCCGCAGATGCGCCCGGAAGCGTTTCCGCCTGTCATACGTGCCGCCGGCTGGATGGGCGGTGCTCTGCTCTCGCTGTTGACGATGGCGATTGCCGGCCGTCAGCTTTCCGCCGAACTGATCACGTTCCAGATCCTGTTCCTGCGCAGTCTGATCGGACTCGTCATCATCGCGGTGGTGTTGCAACGCGCGGGTTGGGCGCAGATCAAAACGCGCGTCTTCGGAGTGCATCTCGGACGCAACCTCGCGCACTTCGGCGGCCAATACGGCTGGTTCTACGCGATCGGAATCATCCCACTGAGCGAAGTGTTTGCGATCGAATTCACCACGCCGATCTGGACCGCAATCCTGGCGACGCTGTGCCTCGGTGAACGCATGACGTCGCGACGCGCGCTCGCCGTGGCATTAGGTTTCATAGGCACCTTGATCATCCTGCGACCCGGCGTGCAAGTCGTGAGTCCGGCTGCACTGGCGGTTCTCGCAGGTGCCGTCTGTTACGCGATTTCGTACGTATTGATGAAGCGCCTGTCGAGCACCGAAACGCCGCTCAGCATTTTGTTCTACATGAGCGTCATTCAACTGCCGCTGTCCACGATCCCGGCGCTGCAGCACTGGGTCTGGCCTTCGGCGCATCTGTGGCCGTGGATCGTGCTGCTGGCGATAACCGGATTGACCGCGCACTACTGCATCACACGCGCATTCCGACTCGCCGACGCGACCGTCGTGGTGCCGATGGATTTCGTACGTCTGCCGTTGATTGCCGTTGTCGGCTGGCTGTTCTACGGCGAGCACGTGCAGATCTGGGTATACGTGGGCGCGCTGTTCGTGTTCGCGGCGACCTGGCTCAATATCACGGGCGGCAAGCCGGTCGCCGCCGTTGAATCTACCGCATAGCGCCGCTGATCTGCGCAGCAGCTAACGCCTCACGCGGCGCGGCTCCTGTTTTTGCTTACCGCGGATGCTGTGGCGGCGCGCGAGCATTTCATCGATGAGCGAAGACAACACCACCGCGAGCTCGCGAGCACGCTCGCCATCCGGGAAAATTTCCGGCCGCCGATACGACAACCAAGAGTACGCCGCGCACAGACGACACGTGTCCTCGGCTTCCTGCAAGTCCATCCGCTCGAGATGATGCGCATCGGGCGAGTGA
>JBBRGM010000621.1:0-2588 GCA_038240725.1 Burkholderiales bacterium
CCGCGAACGAGGTAACGGATGAGCGAGAGATTTGCAGACAAGATCGTATTGATGCCCGTGGCACTGGCGGATTAGGTTGCGCGGTCAGCCTGGCATTTCTGCAAGAGGGCGCAGCGGCCACCGCTAGCTATCGCAAGCAGAAGAAGTGTTGGTGCGGTTGCTTGCAGGACCATCGCGGCCACGTCAGGAAACTGCGACACGCACATGGCGCCCGTGATCGCAGCAATCGCACGCTGCGACGAACCGCGCGGCACCGCGCCCGTTCGTCGTCGACTACCGCTGAAAGGCGATCGCGCCTCGAACGTTGCCGAAGCGGGTTCCGTCAACGCCATAGGTCAACCCGGCGTACTGTGCATTCGGTCCTGCGAAAAATCCAACAAACTTACTCGCGCAGGTTGTCGGGCACGCGCTACCCACCGCGATGCCGTCTCCCGAAAAGGCAGAACCGGAGACGTTGCCGTTGGCCGTCATCGCGACGCCCCCGATGCCCGGACCCGACACCGGCACGGTCGTGGTCACGCGCCCAACCGAGAAATCAGCCGAGAGCGTTGCGGTGAGGAATCGAGCGGTCGTCGTTTCCGTCGTGGGCGTGGTCCAGCCGACCGCGGTGTAAGAGGCCACGCCGTACGTCGGCATCTGTTGGGTCTCGGTTGGTTTACCGACGATGTAGTGAATGCTGTTGATGCTATCCACGACAGCGCCTGCATGGTTGCCAGAACCGCCAAGGACGCCGTCGATGAACCGCCCCCATGCAATTTGTCCGAGATTACCGTCATCGGTTATCGTCGCGGTGCCGCGCTTCGTGATGCCGGCCCCGTCATCGAATCCTTCGAGCCGCCCGCCTTGAACGTTCGCCGTTTCGAAATTGAGCTCGAGAGCGTGACCGGCCACCGTACCGCCAGCGCTGGTCCGCAGTGTGTCATGAGCTAACGACAGGCCGACACTCTGACCGGCGACAGGCGGCGGCGTGGTGCTACCACCGCCAAGGGGCGTAGATCCAGGCGTGCCGCCGCCAATCTGATCGCCGAACAACGAACTGCTGTCTGCGCCGCGCTTAGACGCCAGCGCGATCGGTATACCAGCGCCGGTTATGCGATCGCCGGATACGGGATCCGAGGTGTACTGAGTGGGCGGTGGCGGCGCAAGACTGGTGCGCACGGTGGACAGCACGGGCTTAGTCTGCGCGTCGGCGACGTAGTAGGACTGACCGCTTGCTACGTACAGGCATCCGCCGAGATTGCAGACGGCGATCTCGCCTTCGCCTACAGCCCCACGTGCAGTGCCATCGTAGCTCACCGTGTACTCGGTGCCGCGGATCCCGATCGTCGCAATCGTGGTCTTGATCTGATAGTTCTTTTTGTTGGTGCGGCCGACGAGTCCGGTGATCGTGCGGAGCCCGCCTTTCAGCAGGCTGAAGAAGCCGCGCTCGCTGCCATCGGCAACACCCGGAAAATGATATTGATCGATTCGAAACGACGATCCCGGCTGCAGCGACATGTAGGCGCCGTCGGTGAAGCGTAGTTGCACTCGCCCGGTTCGCGTGTCGATGGTATCGCCCTGGCAAACCTCGGCGCCTTTTGCGAGTGGACGTTCGTTGCCCGAACTGTCGCGGGCGATAACATCGCCAACTAGGAAATCTACTCTGGCAGACGAGTCAGAAGCGGCGTAGCCGACTTGGGAAAATCCGATCGAGAACAGACACACCACTATTATTATTTTTATCATGGTTAACCCTACCTTCACATTCGTATTACTTAATCAAAAATCACCTCTAACCTCCCGGCCATTCTCACAGGTATTGCGTGGTTGCGCACCTGCAAGATGCGCGGCGTAAAATCGTGCCGATGCAAATCGCCTTCGACGACGCACGCAATCCTAGTCAAGAGCGACTGGTTGCGATCAAGTCCGCAGTACAAGCGTGGGCGCTCGAGCTCGGGTTCCAGCAGTTGGCAATCAGCGATATCGATCTCGCGCAGGCAGAAGCCAGGCATCGCGAGTGGTTGTCGCACGGTTTCCACGGTGAAATGGAATATCTCGCGCGCCACGGCACTCGCCGCAGTCGTCCGCATGAGCTCGTACCGGGAACGTTACGTGTCATCTGCGTCCGGCTCAATTATCTTCCCGGAGATGCAGCCGACGGCGACGAAATTCTTGCGCAGCCCGATCTCGCGTACGTCGCGCGCTACGCACTCGGACGCGACTATCACAAAGTCTTGCGCAACCGGCTGCAGCAGCTGGTGGATCGCCTTCGAATCGAAATCGCAGGGTTCAACTATCGCGTTTTCACCGACAGTGCGCCGGTGATGGAAGTCGAGCTTGCGAGCAAGGCAGGCCTTGGATGGCGTGGCAAACACACCTTGTTGCTGAATCGGGAGGCTGGCTCCTGGTTCTTTCTGGGCGAAATCTATACCGACCTTCCCCTGCCGGTGGACCACCAGCAAACAGATCATTGCGGCACCTGTCAGCGCTGTATCGCGGTGTGTCCGACGCAAGCCATATTGGCACCGTACAAGCTCGACGCACGGCGCTGCATTTCCTACCTCACCATCGAGCACGCCGGCAGCATTCCGGAGTCGCTCCGACCGCTG
>JBBRGM010000622.1:0-2586 GCA_038240725.1 Burkholderiales bacterium
TGAGGCCGCGCAGCCAAAGCGATCGGCGTGTGTGCGGTCGGTGCGTCGATAAGTCTCACTGCAAGCTGAGCACTACTTCTCCTTCGGCCGCGGCGGCACACCGTGGCGCACGATCCCCTCGACGTTTTCCTGCTTGGTAAATTTGTCCGGGTCTTTGAACATCACCGAGCAGCCGCCGCAGTGGTACGCCTGCGTCTGCAGAATCGATCCATCCGATCGCCGCACATAAACAAAGTCATACGCCGTCGACCCGCACAAGGGACACTTGTAGTTGTTGATCGGCCGCGGGTCGAAGTGGTAACTGGACATAATTACAGTATAGCGGATCGATCGAGCGTTGAACCGATCCTGCGGGCACGTCCCACATGGTCGACGCGCGAGCGTCATTCCGGATCGTTCCAAGCTGCGTAGCATTGTCTGATCTGGGTTGCGACTGACGATCCTAACGACTGCCGACGCTTGAAAAGTATAGGTCTGGCCCCGCTCTTGGCACGCAAGCGTTCAGCCAATGGGTCACTGATGCGCTAGCTCGCACACATGGTTGCGTCTTCGGCATCAGGCCGGCAGATGTCAAAGCCGGGGGTCCAGCTCCGTGTGAGATCATCCGGACGTTTTGGCGCTCCATCGCTTGGACCTCTTCATGCGAATCCTCCGCACTTCGTCATCCGCACGCTCCACCCTTGAGCCTCGCCGGTGCGCCCGGTCGCGCGTGAATGCGGCGTCAAGCATTCAGTTGCAAAACGGAGTTGTCCCTGCAATATCCGGTTTAGGAAAGTGTGGTCAAATCTACGAGCACCGTGAGACGGCGACGGCCACACAACTCGCGCGAGCGCGCCGTGTGCCCCAGCCTCATGCCGGTGTTCGAATTTTTTGCTCCGGCGTTCGCCTCCTATTTCGTTTCTTACAACTCGAATGTCATCGCAGAAGGGGCGGCCAGCAGGCGCAGGCAGCGATTTAGTCTTCTACGCTTACAATTCCGCGATTGCTTCTATTACCGCTACGGTCGATCAGGTGAGGCTGGGACCGCCCGGCTGACCGAAAAGTACGCGGAAACTTTAAAGGTCATCGAAGAAACGCTCGTTGAAGGTGGCATGCGTTGCTCTGGAATGCGCATCCTACAAAAATCTCGCGCAAACCAGCCTACAGAACTTCATCCATGGAACATCCTCTGCCGCCGTCATCCCCCACTCCGCCTGCATTGCTCACGCCGAACACAGCCAAGCGACGTGTCCGCTGGTGGGGAAGCGTTGTAGCCGTCCTCGTATTGGCTGCTGTCGCTGCGTTGGTGTGGTATTTGACGCACCGGGCGCCCGTTCCCGCGGCGGGCAGCCGCGGCGCAGCGACCGGTGCCGGCGCCCGCGGCGGCCCGCCGAGCACGGTTGGCGTCGCCCCCGTTCGTCACGCCGATATCCCGGTGATCATCGAAGCGCTGGGCACGGTGATTTCAGCCGCCAGTGTGACCGTTACGCCGCAGGTCTCGGGCGTGATCACGCAGGTGCTCTACAAAGAAGGGCAGATGGTGCAAAAGGGCCAAGTGCTCGCGACTCTCGACCCGCAGCCGTTTCAGATGGCACTCGCGCAAGCGGCTGGTGCACGCGCGCGCGACGCCGCACAGCTCGAAGCTGCGCACGTTCTCCTTGAGCGCTATCAGACGCTGGTCAAACAGGAGTCGATCGCACGGCAGACCGTCGACACGCAAAATGCGCTGGTGCAGCAACTGGCCGGGACCGTGGCGCTTGACCGCGCCAATGAAGACAGCGCGCGACTCAATCTGCAGTGGTCGCGCATCGTGGCGCCGGTCACCGGCCGCGTGGGCCTGCGACCGATCGACGCTGGCAACTATGTCGCCGCAGGCAACGCAAGCGGCATCGCGACGATCACCCAGGTGTCGCCGATCGACATCCAATTCTCGATCCCGCAGGACCGTGTCCCCGAGGTGAGGGAGCGCATTACGGCCGCCGCACAACTGCCCGTAACCGCATGGGACAGCGCGCGCATGCGACAGCTCGAAGCCGGCACCTTTCTCACGATGGACAATCAGATCGACGTGCAGACCGGCACCATCAAGGCCAAGGCGCGCTTCGCCAACACGAGCGGCACCCTGTTCCCGAATCAGTTCGTCAACGTGCGCCTGCTTTTGCGCACGATCGAGGGCGCCGTCGTCGTCCCGGTAATCGCGTTGCGCCACGGTCCGAACGGCGACTTCGTCTACGTCGTCAACGCCGACCAAACCGTGACACTGCGCAACGTGACCGCCGGCATTTCAGGCGTCAATGACATCGCCATTACGAGCGGTCTGACGCTCAATGAGCAGGTCGTCACCGAAGGCGGCGACCGGCTCAAGGACGGCGCGCGGGTGCGGACCGCTTCCGAAGCACCGGCGGGCGCGGCGCCGGATGCAAACGCCGGACGTCACCGCCGCGGTGCCGGCGGTGCTGACGGTGTACCTCGCGGTGCGGCGGGTGCCGGCGGCGCCGATCGTCCCCGGAACGGACGTCCGGCCCCGGGGGCGGCGACCGAGACGCAGTGATGTTTGCGCTCGCGAAAGGCAGATGGCGATGAGTCCGTCGCGTCCATTCATCGAAC